>JAQYWP010000534.1 GCA_029379285.1 Rhizonema sp. PD38 | reverse complement strand
TTCTGGCATCACCAGAAACGTATAAATCCGTAAAGTCTGTCGGAGAGCGTACTCTCTCCGACAGAGCTTCACATAAAAAACGGAGTTCACGAACGTAGACGAGATAAAATAAGGCAGGCTTTTTCGATTGATCTATTGAAATTGCTAATTGGACGTAACTATGTGAACCGCATGTATGCCGAGAAAAAAAAACTGACTCTCATCTGCTAGAGTCAGTTCGCTTACGCAACAAACAGTACTGTATTAGACACGAGGGCTGAGTGCTGATAAGGTACTCTTTATAGAATTTAGTGTACTTGCACAGTATTCGTAAAAAAAGAGGATATTTACCCAAAACAAGATAGGGAACCTACCCAAAATGAGATAGGTAACTTACCCAAAACAAGGTAGGTAATCTACCTAAATTAAATATACTTATATAAGAAATAATCGGGATAAATAGTATTGATATCAAATAACGTGAAATTAATTATAGAAAAGTTTTGGGATAAACAATAAAAAGCTATTATTGTCGAGTATGCTCTTGTTCTCAATCACAAAAATTACTTGTTTATCTGGTTTCTTCAAAGCAAAAATACGTAAACTTCATCAGAGAATTTTGAAATATTACTTTTTGTAGTAGCTTACTGAGAGACAGTTAAGCAAAAACGATTATAATTAAATGATGTCATTCAGCAGAATGGGCACTGTTGATCACTAAGTATCAGAAAGAGCAAAAAGGTCATGCAGTCAGAATTTGATGAAAAACTACACCTTACACCTGCTATGACTTTAATGCGAACTATTGAGCAAATTAAGGCAGAAATCAAGGATATATTTGGTTTTATGCCACCCTTCTTTGCACTGGCACAGACTCCACAAGTGCTAGAATCTCTCTGGCAACAGACACCTTCTGCATATTTGAATAATCCACTGTCCGCTCTGCCTTGAGGATGCTCAAAACCTTGAATAACAAGATATTTTAATAGCCTCGTTAATTTCGACATCCCTGAAAGTCTTTTCGTCTGACCTTTTTTGAGATCCTTATTTGTATATGTTTTAGTACATTTTAGAGAACGATTGGAGCGATCGCCCCGATTTTTCAGGTATTCAAGTATAAGTACTCAAACTACCGACAGTATCATAGCGTCTACGCTTCACTCAGTCTCGCTTGTGTCAACAAAGTAAATTGTAACTTTATAGCTACGTACTCTAACTGAGGACACACGAGTGCTCTTAGTGTCATGCTAATTTTGTAATATTAAGTACTTCTAAAGTACTTAACTTAACCGTAATACAACTTTAAGTTTAGCAATCGCAAAACAGCAAATTTTATCAGCTATAAATACCTCAAAGATTTAAAAAATATGACTAAACTTCTTGGAATAGGGTTGCTTGTGTTTGGTGTTTACCTCCTGGGTCAAAATATTATATTTGTAACCCACGCTTCACCGCACATTTGGCGCGATATCCCGGCAGGTGGATCGGTGTTGGCAATTATGGGCGGTGTTATCAGTTTACTATTCTTTCAGAGAATAACTGGCAATCTTGGATGGATTCTACTGGGGATTGGGGCTGTATTGGTATTTTTAAGCGGTGGAATTATCCTCAGAGGGACAAGTCTTTGGGAATTTTTTGTTGCCTTTTTAGCTCTAGCTGGAGGGTTTGAGCTCATTACATCTGGTAGCATTCGGTTTTAGTGGTATGGATCAAACCTCCTTCTGGTAACGCTTCTGGAATATCAGGAATACCCTTTAGGCTGGCACTTCTAACACTTTGCCAGCGCCCCAAAGGATTGTCATCTGCATCAATTATTATTCATAACCTGGATTGAACACGTTGAACGTTTTAGACACAGCGTACTAGGCGCTCGCAATTCCTTTGAGCAAATGTTTAATCACAGCAGTAGACAAGGACGTAACTGATTGAGCGTTCATCTCAGAAATTTTTCCATCCATCAGTAGCATTGCCAAACCATGCACCAGCGCCCAGGCTGTCTGAGCTAGCTGCCTAGGATCATCTTCCCGCATCACACCCACCTTTTGACCTCGGATGATAACATTAACTAGCACCATAAAAGCATTGTCTACGGCTTCTGCCAGGTTATCCGGCTGTTGCGAAGCCGTTGTCTGGTAAGCACCAAACATCAGGCGATAGTGAGAAGAATGCGTGAGTGCAAAGTGAACATAGGCAATACCGATATCTTGCAACTGTTTGAGTGGATGATCTGGAACGTTGTGAGCAGCTTCTTCCAGAGCATCGTGCAACAGTTGAAACCCTTGTGTAGCAACGGCGGCTAATAAAGTATCTTTATCAGCAAAGTGACGGTAGGGGGCAGCATGGGATACCCCAACCCGACGTGCTACATCGCGCAGGGAAATGCTCTCCACATTTTTTTCCGAAATTAACGTCAGTGCTGCTCCAATCAATGCTTGACGTAAATCGCCATGATGATAGGTTTCTCGTTCTGCCATAAGGTTTTACTGTGTTTCTCTCAGTCTAATTCACTATGTTGACAATGTAAACTTACGTTGTTATATTAATGTTGTCGATGTAAACATTGGTCTTCAGGGGAAGCACTTTGTTGCTCGCCCTCGCTTGAGGTTGGCTTTTGTCTATCACAAAGATTAATAACCTCAGAAACTCTTCGCAGCGTAAATATCGTTCAAGCATTTCAGGAGCCAATCAAGTATTCTTTTTTTGTGCGTCGATTTGTTCGACAAGTCTTTGAGTCTCTCAATCATGGTGATTATGAAACTGTACTCAAAGGAGTTTCTCCAATAATTACTCACACCTTTAGCGGTATCCATGCGCTCGGTGGCAGGCGTCATAGTATTGAAGCGATGCGGCAATGGTTTCAACGGCTATATCGATTATCACCAGGGCTAAACTTTGACATTAAAAACATCGCCGTCAGTGGAGCGCCTTGGAACACAACCATCGCAGTTGAATGGGTGGATGCTGCTAAACCTGCCGACGGTTCTGACTACGTGAATGAAGGGGTTCATGTAATTAAGATGCGATGGGGGAAAGCGGTGTATATCCATGCTTATCTGGATACTCAGAAGGTGGCCCAAATGTGCGATCGCTTAGTCAACGCTGGTTTTGTAGAAGCTGCTGCTCTGCCAATCGAGGATTGATTGCCAAACACTTTAAGATATGCACAATTAACTTATATACTGTCTTACTTGATACACTTAGCAGTAAAAAAATCACTATTCAAGAGTTAAGTGTATCACCGAGTGTAAAAATCATAATGCTGGGAGCAAAAGGTAAACTTGAGTGGTAATGTGACAACAAAAATTTAGTTGTCACATTACCAAATCTGTTTGCCATCAAACAATCACAAGCTTATACCGCAAAAATAACGATGATTGTAAGTTGTCTTGCTGATCCATTTTTAATTCCGCTTAGCGGGACTAGTTACTCGTTAAGCTTTTGATCGTAGCAGCAGTTTCTTCTGGTTCTCCTTTAAGAGGAAAAATTAAAATACTCTTGATTTTCGTTTGTGCTACCAATTCTTTTAAGTGATATAATTGATTATCTGTAATTGCAACTCCAGCATAATTTTTTGCATAATTTAATTCTTGGTTAAAATTAGCATCGTTATAAGCTTGAATGAAAACACGATCTACTTTCCAAGATAGCCAATCAGCAGCAAAATAACGTTTAGCCCAATAAGGGTTATGATGACATAGATCGAAACTAACATGAGGGTTAGCTTTTTTCATATCAGCTATCATTTGCTGCACAAAACTAGTCAAACGGGCGGTACGATCAACTTTGCCTGGTAATTCGGCATAATAACCTAAATAATCATCCCACTGAACGGCATCAATAGTTGGATATTTCTGGACGAATTCTACTAATATTTTTTGAAAAAAATTAGCAATTTCTGGATTCTCCACATCCAAAACATAGTGATCGATTCCACTATAGGTTTTATCAACTCCAGACACAATCCATTTTCTAGAAGTTGCCAAGTCAAAAATCGGACTATTCTTATCAATTTTAATCCCCTTCTCAAAATAGGCGTGAACTTGCATTCCCTGTTTGTGAGCCTCGTCAATCAACCAATCTAACCATTGCTCTTGAAACTGATTCGGACAACTTTTATATCCGAGTATTTGCTGCATGACAGTGCTATTGTACATCGTGCAACCATTACCCCAGACTCCATGAATAATCGTATTAATCCCCTGTTCGTGATAATAACGAACTCTTTCACGAATCGTTTGTTCGTCAGCATTATTAGTGATTTGGTACCGACTTAAATAAATTCCTCTGATTACTTTTTTATCCCAAAGAGTTTGTTTTAATAGTGAGGCTTTGGCTCTTGGCTGTGGAGAATTGCTAGATATTAATGATCTTTGTGGCGTTACAGCTAATGGTGAAGCTTGTGTTTTGCTTGTTTGTTGTATACTAGTCGCTCTTGTTTTCGTATGGGGAGAAATAGTATTCTTATCTTTTTTGCTTAGCACGCTTGGTGTCTGAGAATGAGTCGAATCTTGGTTATTAGGTAAGAGTTTACTGATATTTAGATGATCTAGATGGATAAACCACCAGTAACCAGCACCTAAGATAGCTAGAATTAATGAGATTGGAACACTCGAACATCCACATCCATTTGCTTTTTTGGGTGACATACGTATTTGAATAAAATGAATTACCCCCCGAGAAGTATGAAGAGAACTGAGAGAAGGTAATACTACCTTCTGTCTATTCCTCAATTTTGTCAAGAATTGCCAAAAAGTGAAGGGTAATTGATGCGATCGCCTGCACTAGTTTTCCTTCCACCATCATAAAAGTGGTACGCAAAGCTTCATGAAACCTGACAATTTCGTTAAAAGTTTGTTTTATTGCAGTGAAATTTCTGAAACGGCTATATAGAGTGACACTCTACGACGACTGTATGCACCTTGGTATGAGAATTCTTAAACAAGTCATATCTAATTTTGCCTGCGGTAGTCAAATGCTAACCTGACTCGTCAGCCAATTGATTCCACCACTTGAGCATCAGTCCAATCTGGTTGCTCACCACTTTTGAGTATAACGAGGAGCGTGGGTAATTCCGAATCTTCGATGACTGAACACTACTAACAGCAACCGTATTTTAACCCTGATTTTTGAGCGGGTACTTATTGTCTACCAATCACTTACTCTTAAAACTCTGCGTCGGAATAGTTGATAGGCGTAGCCAGAGAAGTGAGCGCTTGGCATAGTTAGTAAACTGATTCCACAAAAAAGCCAGAGATTCAGATTAGAAGGGTACTCCTGTTCAATCCCTCGCCACATTTCTGATTTAAGGTTTTTACGAAACTTTAATGTTATACGTAAGCTTTCCAAAAATGGAAAAAGTAGTCCACATAGAATAACTCTTTCCATAGGTAAACCTAACTGAGAAAAGCTCAAATCAATTAGCAACATTAAACTTGTGGTTGAGATAACTAGAAATGGCAGCTTACCCCGAAATTGAAACTTATCTGTGTACTTAACGCTCGTTAAATAACGCCCTCTGCCGTACTTAAAATATTGAAGGCAAAGAGATTTCCATGTTTTTCTAGGATAATACCAGACACAAATATTTGAGCTAATGTAGATAGCTTCCTGACTTTTATTAAGTAATTTTTGGTTTAATTCAGCATCCTGATTTGTAACTTGTGAAATATCAAATCCAGAAACATCAAGTAGTGTTTTTCTCCAGAAACACCCCAAATAAACTGTGTCAGCATATCCATTGTAATTCGGATCTCGATATTTAGCGCCACCGCTGCCTAAAAAGCTTCTAGCTCCTAAAGCAACCCCTGCCTGAAAGGGGGTTTTAGCGACAAAACGTTGTGCCCCCCCGACATTGAGAGCTTTAGATTTTACTAATGCTTCTACACATTTTTCAATATAGTCAGGTGCATAATCAGAATGGGCATCAGCTATGAGAAAAACATCACCTGTGCATTCCTGCAAGATTAAATTTATACCAGCAGCTTGTATTTTTAGAGAATTATGTATAAGTTTAACTCTTTGCTCCGCTAAAGCCACTTTTTTAACAATATATTGAGTGCCATCAGTACTGCCACCATCAGCTACAAATATTTCAATTAAGTTCGGATATTCAGTTGACAAAAAACCTCTAAGGAGGAATTCTATATTAACTGATTCGTTATAGGCAGGAATGGCTACAGTTACAGTAGGGTAGTTTATAGTTCTAGAAATCATAGAT
>JAQYWP010000533.1 GCA_029379285.1 Rhizonema sp. PD38 | reverse complement strand
GGGTTGCTTTTTGACCATCAACTGTATCAGCCAATCTGGAGCAATGGCGATCGCTCGAGAACTGGGACTGCTATTCTTTAGCCAGTAGTAAGGTATGTGGGTGATAGGGTGAATCGATGGGGGCAGGACGGACATCAATCCTTTAAACCGCAATTCCAGCCCCATGTCCAGTTTGCGAGAGTGGAGGGTTGGGGCTATATCAGCAGACACCTTGAACAACCGCTGACAACGCCCTGATCGCCCAGAAGTAAAGGTGACTGTATCGGGTAAAGGTTTTTCTTGTGCCAGTACTTGCAGTACTTCGGCGGCGGCTGCGCCATCCTGATCGAGTGCCAGCAAATAGTTGCGACCTGATTCGATTGCCGTGCCAGTCAGTAAGCCAAATCCGGTGCAGTGATGACCATTAGCAAGCCACTGGATTAGCTGCGCCGGAGTATAAGGACGTTTATTCCAGCCCTTTCCAAGGGGTTGTTTTCCTGAGACAGGAACTAACCCCCAGTCAGGAGGAAGTGAGCTTAGTTCTTTATAAAGTTGTTGCATCACTGCTTAAATTATTCACCTTTTCTAAGTAGTTTGAGAAACCGTTTTACTGTGTTCATCCAACACAAAAGCTAATACTCTCTTGGCATTAGACTTGCTAACGATTGTGGTTTTTGCTTTGATTTCGTTAGCACGAACAGCGCCTTTTACATTGGAATTTACTGGTAATAAACCCATTTCATTTGCCTTAAGGCGTGAGCCTAACCCAAAAAAAACATGAGCCTAAATTTCGGCTCATGTTGTCATACAGCGAGGATTTGGTTTCTTCCCACTCTTACTAACACGATGCAAGTTCATTTTCTGCCACCAAATCCTCTTCGACCAATTCTTCGCAGTAGCCTTGCGGATAATCTAAATCAACTGTATAGTTCCAGGTACTCCCAGAATAATCATCAAGCCGTAACCCGGTAATTTTGCCCTTTGCCCATTCTTTAGGTTGGCAGTTGCTGGTAATTGCAACGCGCGAGCCGAAGGTATATTTGGGTGACTTAGCTTCAGGATGAACGAATGTAATTGTGATGATGTTCATTGGAATGGATAATAAATTTCAATTCATTTCATTTTCATTGCGTGCGTGAGCCGCGAGAAAGAAAGCTCTTCCAAGGGGGAATATAATTTTGCCCAATTTGGGAGTTTTTCAATGTATTTGAGTTGAGGGCAGCAGTTGCCACCCTCGGAATATTTGTACTAACTAGCTTGCTGTAACACCGATGAAATCACCTTGGCAGTATGAGTTGGTTGCTCTTTCAGTTGTGCTTTAATCTGTGATCGCAACCAGGATACGGGTGCATCCTTGCCACGTACTTTCTGAGCAATATTTAGCGCCTTGGCTATCTTGCGTGCTGGGCTACGTTGTAGCTTCTCAATGTCTATTCCTTGAAGCAAGTTATTAACAAGTGAGGTAGTTTCTGGGATGAGTGAGAAAGCGCTTTTGGAATGAGCCATTTCAATCACGTTGAGTTGTTGCTCGTTTTCATCTTCTACAGGGCTGATGGTTTCGGTGAGCCATTCGAGTGTGGCAATGACAGGGGTGGATTGTTCTACTTCAACAGTTGAACAAGCCAGTAGCAGTTGAGGCTTAACCGTGGTGTATTTTGGTTCGTTTTGGCGATGCTCCACAGTTGACAGCATCCAAGGATCGGGTATTAGTTCCATTTCAATTGGACAAAGTGGCTCTAAACTTTGTGGGATGAGTTCAAAGATTGAGAGGTGATTTGGGCTGACGGCTTTTGGTTTCTGGTGCTGTATAGCAATGGATACGAATGTGATGAAGTCGAATGTGACAATGAAGATGAACGAGAGTGCGATCACGTTAAATAGCAGTGTTAAGAAATCTTGAGCGTTCATTGTGTAAATTCCTATGTTTTATTCCCGGCTTGTAGCGATTGCCAGATTTTCATTACTCATACCCCGTGAGGGGTAGCACTGTGTAAAGTTATTTACCAACGTGCATATACCATGACGGGCGATCGCCTGTCATGACTTATAAATTACGGTTATCTGTTTGCTTGTTGACTTGCACTAGGGCTATTCTGCTGTAATTGCCCTAATTAATAGAGTAAAATACCCGAGAAGTCAGAACTAAGAGAGTGGCAAAGGAGGCAGATTTGAGTAAGATTGCAGTGCTAAACCTATTGTTTGCCAATTTCAAAGCCTTGAACCCTGAAAAGTTTTGCGAGAAGTACGCTAAGAAGCAAAAAGGTGAATGGGGCTACAGAGCTAATTGGAACAAGCTCTTAGCCTATGTGCTTGACGTGAGCGAGAAGACTGTGGAATCCTGGGGACCTGACTTTGAAAACTGCCCCGAGAAGTACCAAAAGCGACTCGCTGAGATTGATGCCCTCAAAATTGCAGAGGCAATTCTCAAGAAGCATGGGTTAAGTCAAGAGTTTTTGGACGCCCTTGACTAAATACCCTAAAAATTTCTCCTAAAATTAGCCCTATTTTTTAGGGTAAAATATTGCCTTTCATAAGTCAGGGCTTTATTGTTGAAAGCAAGATTCGTCTTCATTGCTCTTTTCTTGCCTGTAAAGTCCTGTCCACTTTGATATTCCTCGGTAAACTCCAGTCCGCGAGAGCATTGCCAACGGTTGATTAACAGAAAATAATGGGGATGCAATATGTCTTCTGATAACTTTGTCCCGCCCATCTGGGTTGTATGTACTCAAGAAGGGCTAAGGATAAGAATTGCCCTTAAGCCTGAATTGTCTGGAACTGTCAGTAAGGGGGAACAACTACAAAGCATTAAGCGATTCCAAAGATTTGGAAATAACCCTACCAATGGTGACTACATTGAGGGTGTTGCCGCAGTAACCAGTCAAGTTGGTTTGGTTATTGGGATTCATCGCAGGTTGTATGTCAACTGGATGACTCCAGCGCTTGATCCGGTGCTGAACTTTAGTCGGTACTTTGCCACAGTTTTAGCACTGCCGATCGCTATGACTGAGCCGAATCCAAAGATACTCAGCCGCTCAACTCGTGCGGTGAACCTCCTGGAGACGCAGCGCTTTGCAAGTCCCTCAAATATTGCAGGAAATACTAACTCTGCACCGCCACATCTTTAGAGCTGGTTGAGAACCCTCCGCTTGGATTTCCAAGCGCGTCCACACCATTTGTATGGATTACAGTAGAGATTGATCGGCTGTCATTGGGGAAGTGTAGACGCTCAAAGTGCCGCAAAGCATCGCCCTCTTGCGAGTGTGCGGAACATACAGCTACCCCTCACGCCCGCTAATAGTGTCAGCACTCATACGCTTCCGCTGGTTGAAACAAAGCTATTTATAGTGGCTACCCCACTTCACAACAAGTCGCGTCAAACTACAACCCACTCATAATAATTCCATCTTTAGCACGCATATAAAGCACAGGTGTGGCAAAGTCGCGTTTTTCTAATCCGACTTCTATAGAAATGGCATTGCGGGTTGTTTGGATGGCTGCGTCAACTGGCCAGCCAAGGGACAGGGTGAGGTAGAATTCATCAGCAAACAGCTTGGCAGTAGTATCGTAGATAGAGTACTGCATAGCGACCACTGCGGGTATTCCCCGACGGACTAAGTTAGGTGCTATACCTACAAATTTTTGCTGCTCGGATACCGTTGCACCTTGACAGGAATTTAGTACAGCTAATCCCAAATTGCTGTTCCCCAAGAATAAGTTGGCAAAGCTTTCATCATCCAATCGTTTTTCTTCGCCGTTCTCGTCTACGAGAACAGTAAAACCTTTATTGTTCTCAAAGATACCATGACCGATAAAATGGAAGACATTGTAAGGCTTTTCGCGTAGCTTTTGGTTAATATTGCGGATAGTGGGTTCAGGCAGTACATCTAATTCTATTTTGCCTGCATCTATGTGTTTTGCTAGTGCTACGCGTAGCAGGCGTTCCTCCTCGGCAACGTCCAAGTGAGGTAAATTAGTAGGACTGGAGATAACTAGTAGGACTTTTAGCGGTAGGCTAGCAGCTTTAAGTTCGCGCTTTTGTTGGGGAATGTCAATATAACGTGAGAGCACGGTTTGGGTGTTGTTTGCTAAGAAAGTATTAGTTCCTTCGTCGTAGAGAAATTCCCACGGTAGGGCAGCCAACTCGGGAGATTCAAATACCAGGCGCAGGCGCACATTGTAATTATCCTTCTGTGCGCCTGCCATTGTAGCTCTTAATTGACCATGAATCTTACTGGGGAAAAGCGCTTGGTAGAGTTTGCTGCCTAATCTTTTGAGAAAATCTTTATTTGTCTGTCCCAGATCTATCAATTGTAATGCCAGTTTAATTTCATTGAGATCCAACCGCAATTCGCCCCATTCTTCCCCTTGTTCAGAGTCAACACGAATTTTGTCGTCTTTTGTCACTAATACTTGAAAATCTTGGTAATTCATGGTATACTGATTTGCTACAGAAGATAAAGATTCGTCTCTATTAAGCTTCAGTTCCCGTTGTAACGGTGTAGATTGGTGATTAAGTTTTCGATTTTCTCTAAGCGGCGGCAAATTAAAATCGTCAATTAGCCTGCGTACATCAACCATTTCATAGCTTTCATCGCACTGAACTTGATATTGACCAGCACTTAAGCGCTTACGTAGTTTTTCTAAAGGATAACTATGGGGAGTAGAACTTCCCTGACAGATAGTGCAGTTACAGGGGACTAATGTGTCATACTGCAAACGTTCAAAAGACTGATGAATTTTTTCCAGTTCGTGAGTGACGACTACTAGCAATTCTTTCTTTCGGTTTCCGGCTACACGGATTTTGATTTCTTTTTGATTGTAGTGTTCAATAATTTCGGCAAGAGTTTCATCTTTGCTGAGAACAACACCACTTCTCCAAACGAGGTTTTGTTGTTCAATCCAAGGGTGTGTCTCAACAATGAAGCGGGTGAGAATACCCTTGGGCATGAATTCGTATTTATAGCGTAAAATGAGATTATTCGTATCGTCCCAAGTGTAGTTGGGTTGGTTGATATTAAGTAGTTGTGGTGCAATGTAGTGATTAGAACGATTGGGAATTGGGTAGCAAAGTTTGAAGCGCATCATAAGTTGGAGTAACTCATCTCGCATCTGGGCGTACTTGTCGTCATACCAAATTTCAACAAGATTCTCCTGAGTAAAACATCCCAGATTTTTCCTAACGGTTTCGTTGTCTAAAACTTTGTAAACAGCAGTTGTACCCCATTCTGGTTTGAGGATGACGTAGTGTTTAAGTGTAGGATCGTCTTGAAAGTGCAGGCAAACACCTAAATCGTGCAGATAACGACTCAACCGCAACATATCTTCTTTGTCGCTCAAACTATTCCCTCGGCATAGTTGATAGTATTCCTCCTGAGTGATGTAATTGCGGAAATCATTTTCTAGGGCATAACGGACTTTTACCCAGAGTTTCGGCAAAAGTTGACCAACGTGGGGCAGCCTTCTAATATAGGTTTGAATATTTTCTTTAATTTCCTCTAAACCGCGATTAGTAGCTAAATTAGTCGAGAGAATTTCTTTGAGGTTAGAGAATTCTCCACGCAAGGAGCGATCATTGAGTTCGCACTGACGGTCTTGTTTTTCGTTTTTAATAATTAGAACCGGGCTATTGTCGCTTAAGAGTTCGGCAACCTTAAGCCACCAATAAAAGTCGGTGTTTTCTTTGCGAGTATCAGCAACTAAAGCATATAAAGAACGCTTAGTGAGGAAAAACTGGTGGGTTTGGTGGTAAATTTCTTGCCCACCAAAATCCCATATATTGACGCGAAAGTCTTTGCCATTAGGCTGTGTGAAATGCCACTGAATCACATCAATCCCTGAAGTTGATTTTTCATCCGACTGAAGTCCGTAGCTTTCATCTGCAATTTTCTTGGCTAAAGAAGTTTTACCAGATCCCCCTTCACCAACAATTAAAAATTTTGCTTCGTAAAAAGGTTCAGTTTCGGATGGATCTTGCACCCGGAAATAGAAATCAAGAATTTCCTTCACATTACCCGGATCTTGATATAATGTTTCTGGTCCCAAAATCTCAGGTGGAATTGGGACAGGGTTCCCACGCAGATCCAGCTTTTTCAGCTTTGGCATTTGGACTATTTCTGATGGCAGACTGCTTAGTTGATTGCGGCTGAGGTTGAGGGATTGCAAGTTAGTGAGTTGGACTATTTCTGATGGCAGACTGCTCAGTTGATTGTCGCTAATAT
>JAQYWP010000532.1 GCA_029379285.1 Rhizonema sp. PD38 | reverse complement strand
CGCTTATATTTGATTTTTTCATTTAATAATATTTTGTCATCTTTATCTTTTAATGTAAGTTCATATTCTCGCTTTAAATACTTTTAATTTTCCGCCTTGTTTGCATCACGAGGAATATTTACTCGAATAACAAAAGCACCATCATTTTTGTTTTCAATAGCTTGAATTGACAGTTCTTGAACACCACATTTAACTTGGAGCTTTTGAAATGATGTGAGAAATGCTTTCCAATCGATACCATCTCGAAAAATTAAATCAACAGTTTCTTAAGCTTTTTGAAATAGTTTGATAAATTCTCCCTGTACAAAGTTTTTGTTTATGTCGCTTGGACGGCGCTCTTGTTCATCTTGGCAACGGTAAATATAATCACAAATTACATCATTGATCTGAGTTGCACTATTGATGCTCCAATCTTCTAGACAGGCACCTGTAAATGTTGCTTCAGAGAAGTTAGTGCCAAGTGCTTGAGTTGCGACCAAGACTGCTCCACTGAGGTTTGCTCCTTTAAAATTGGCGTTACTAAGATTAGATCTAAAGCACCAGTAAAAGCATAAATAAATACTTCACTAGCAATGATACCGCAACGAAATACAGAGATAAGCCAAAGGAGGATGACTAGACTTAAGCTCCCACGTGTCAAGCCTCGAAAGAGGACAATTGCATATGAAGCTATCAGTGCAAAAGTAACTATATTCCCCTCTACGAAAGTTTGCACCGATCAAGTGTTGACCTTTAAAAAAAGGTCTTCTGAGATTTTGACCTGAGACCTAACAAGAGTAGCTAAATGTTCAATTAAACTCTAATACTGACTTGGGGGACGCACTATTTCACCGGGTGATAAAGTCCATCTTTACCTGGACGCCATGCCATACTGCTGGGATCTTTGGAGCGACACCAGCTTTCAAAATTCTTTGGACTATTGCCCATCTTTTCTCGCTCCAAAGTTGCCAGATCAATTCCTAATCTTTTAGCCAGATTTTCCCCGGTATATGCTTCAAGTTCTAGCTGCGGTGGATGGAAGTTAAAGGGCTGCCGTCTTGTTGGAGTTGAAAGTTGACGTTGTTCAAGTACGCGGATAGCATTTTCTACTTGTGCTATGCGTGTCTGAAGTGCTTCTAACTTTTGTGACAAACTAGTCACTGAAGACGAGATAGAGTTGCTATCAACATCGCTATCATTACTGTTGCGGGATTCTAGCTTTTCTAGTCGTAAAGATAGCTGCTTTATTGTTTCATTACTAATCCCATTATCGATATCATTGTTGCTATCAATATTTGATATCAATGACTGTAAACCCTGGATTACAGCATTTGTTAGCCCTAATCTGTGTAGCCTTGAAAGTTCTTTTACTCCCTTAATCAATGGGGTAGGCACGCGGATCATCTGGCTTGGGAGAGTCTTTTTAGTTTTATTGGACTTTTTTGGTGGCATGTTGATATCAATTGGGAGAAAGAGTATCAGGAGCATTTTACTTGTCCGATTTGTCACCTGGGACAGCTTAAGTATTTTTGTTATTATAGAGATACTGAGTGTCAATTCCAATTAGGATGTGATTTGTGTACTGTACGTTCGCTTATTTTGTCAGGGTGAGAGGAATTAATACCTGAGTGGGTAAGGGAAAAACTTAATTAAGGATCTGATTGTACTAATACCATGTAACACGCGGTAAAGGATAAAGGAGAGTGACGGTGTAAGACATGGTAAAAGAGAGCGGAGTTTTCGTGTAATACATGAAAAATGAATTTATTTAGCAGGTATTAGATGAAACCTGGCTCTAGCATGTATCATATGGTAGAGGAAAACGATTACCGGTTAATCTTAAGGTGTATTACACGGAAAGGGGTAATGTTGAAATGAGACATTCAATTCGGTGTATTATTCTTTATGAGTGGTGATTGTAAATTATGTCGATCTACCCACCGAATCAACCTGATAAAGGGATTTGGGCATTTTCATGTTTGAAAGAATTTGTTTTTGCAGCGCGTTAATTGGTGTGATGAAGATGGTAGAATCAGGAAGAAAATAGAGAGTTAAATTACAAAAGGCTTTAAGCATTTTTTCAGCCGATGGGCGATCAGTTTTTCGCTTTGGATTGCCATCATAAAGACCAGCTAGCGATTGTTGAGTTTCTAGAAGTGCCTGCCGCACCACAAACTCCATCAGGGTAAATACAAAGCATCGCGATGTTTAACAAAAACATCAAGCCAGTGATTCGGTTTTGGTTTTGAAAGTAAATGGGTAATGCTGGCAAAGACCCCCTTTTAAAACAATGAAAACCTCGCTCTAAAAGCTATTCCGGAGCGGTAATACATTACGGCTTGTGATAGGGTCAGTTGAGTGTTCGGCGCATTGGTCAATACATTTGGCTATCCCCATCTGTTTGAGCCATTCCACAACTACGGGAATATCGTCAATCCGCTCAGAACTTATTTCCACTGTTTTTCCCGCTCACTGATAACTTTGGCAAATTTGTACTCTTATGTATACTGGCTAGTTAGTAACACAATAAGATGATTAAGGGCTTTCAGTGTCGCTTTGTATGCCGACGACTGCTTACCTAACTTCAAATAAGCCTAAAACTTGGTTCGGTAAAGTTTCCAGTGTTGCCATTGTTGAGCTGGTGGTTAAAAATTTTCCGATCGCAGGCTTGGGTTAATGCCGAAGCTTGTGTTTCCGTCTATACTTAGATTAGCATTTACCCTCATCATTTGTTCGCTCGTAATCAGCTTTAGGCATACCCAAGCATTCAGCCGCAATCCCTAAAGCAAGGAAAGCGTTTCATCAGTTCATCGTACTGAGCGCACTTGACTTTCATCACCATTCTTGAGGGCAAACTTCCCTTGATAAACCGCTTCAACATGACTCTTCTTCGGTGTATTACACCGAAAGTTTCAAACTAAATTGGTCAAGAATTAAATGTAATTTAAGCGCTACATGTATTACTATAATTCTCCTTAAATCATGTAATACACGGTAAGCGAGGATTTCTTTTTCCCAAGTATTACACGGTGTTACTTTTTGACGATCCACAATCGCATTGAAACCTTACTCTCTGGAGTTTAGACTAACTCATGACAAAATGACTCAGATATACTGAGTTAATGAACTATAAGCATCAAAATAATAAGGTAAAAGAGTCAAGCCGACTTTGAGTGTTGTTTTTTTGGTCGAGCCGTACCTTTTTTGACAATAGGGCAACGTATTTTCCGGGGGCGAGGTTGTCCTGTAGGCCACCCTGGGGACTTTCCACGGGATTTGGGAGGTTGGGCTGGTGTGCCAATCGCCGCAAAAACTCCTCCCATCGACTGAGCAACTCTTCCAGGCGTCAAATTGGTAACTGACTTTTGCCAAGGAAGAGGGCAATCGTTTACTTGAGCGCGTGCCAACCAAAGTTGCCAAGTGAGGAGTGGCATCAGATCACTCCATCGCTCACATTGCTCTCTTGTACCCAACTTAGGTAGTGTCCAGTGAAGACGTTGCTTGGCAAATCGATACCAGTGGTCAACGGCAAAGCGACGTAAATACTGACGCCAGATTTGGGATAATTCGGGTATTCCCTCACCTACCCAGATCAGCCATAAAGGTCTAGCTTTTCCGATGAGGGCTGCGTCAAGTCGCTCAACTTGGATCACATGCATATTGATCTCGGCGGACTGTTGGAAATGGAGATTGTACCATAGAGGTAGGCGCATTCGCCCCAATTTTGGGTCGAGTATCTCTAGCACTTTATCGGGTGTCCACCATGTTGTTGGGTCGTTGAGCTTAAATTTATCACCGTGTCCACGGGGACGACCAATACCTGTATATGGTGGCGGCGCACCATATAGTGAGCGATTTGACCGTAAGCGCATCAATTTATCAGCGCTAATGTCTGCTGTCTGTTTCACAAAGCTGGCACAGCCATATTCTGCATCCCATAAGGATAATGGGCGTGTAGGCAGATTTTGGCAAACAAGTCTTAATTGTGCCGCAGCCTTTTCGAGCGGATTTTCAAAACTGGTGATCCGCTCATGCAAAAGCGGTAATGCCCAACTCCCCTCTGTTTCTGGAACAATAGCTATGGTGCTGTAACCTTGCCCCACTGTTACAGGCTTTGCCCCTGACATTGGTTGGGCTTGATGTTCGTAGGTGCGCTCTTTTAATGTCACCGCATCAAGTCTTGGCCAAGCCGTATGATCTCCTGCTAAGACGATTTGTTCTGTTTGGGAAAGTTGTTTTATATACAACTTCATCAATTCTTCTCGTGGTGGATTGCTATCTTCTAAAGCTTCGTAGATGCTAGACCACTGTCGTCGAAATACTGGAGATACGGAGAGTTCCACAAACGAGTATACACTACGTGTCACTAACACTGCATCCATTAAGTCAAATAAAGCATCTTTGGCTTTACCTAGGAGCGTGTACACACTAGAGCGGAATTGTTTAAGCTTATCAAATGGCATGGTCAATCTGGTACTTTTATCTTTTTATCAGCATTGACCATCTAGTGGTCAGTTCAACATGACTGACCACCTTTTCTTTTCAGGGAAGTTTATACTTCCGCTCTTGGGTATTTTTTTTGACTCACAATTATGCAAGTGTTATTTTCCGAGCGCTCGCCTTTAGTCTAAACTCCAGTATCTAAGGGGTGTAGGAGCATAAGCATTAAACTATTGTTCACCAATCTTCACGGGATATCTTCTGAAGAGGATTTGTTGTGCTTACTTTTAATAATTTAGTTATTTAATATACTTTTTGTTTGCAGTATCGGTAATCAGCGATCACCTATTTTTGGAGCCACCTCACATCGCATTGCTCCCGTGCATAACTTAGTTTTGCTGAAACCTATTAATAACGTAGAAAGTGATTCTTTAGTATAGTGTTAAAAGAACTAAATTCCATTCCTGGTTTTGTCAATCGCTTAAGGAAGCACTGATCCTGCTCTACTGGGTTGTTCAAATAGTTGACAAGCCGTAGTTCTGTAGTTTCGGGGAGTTGTTTATGGGTTTTGAGATTATCAACTGCAGCAGGATACACGGCATTTTTATCCAGGTTGATTACTCTTGGAGACTGAGTATGAGAAGCATTGAGCATTTTATGTTTCCTACCGTACCATTTCATTTTCTTTTTACAACATAACTTTAAATATTGGGAGTGCATTAATATGGTATTTTCTGATTCTATGCAAGTGACAGAGTCCTATAATGAGCCATCGTCTAAATTATCACAAGAACTATTAACTCAAGAACTGCAAGCATTTGACTATACTAGTCTCACTTCTGAAGTCCAAATTTTTGTCCAGAGTAAAACTTCTGAAATTAAACGTTTGATGCGTCGGAGCGCTCAGGACATAATTGATATTGGGCAGAAGTTAATTGAAGTAAAAGAACAGTTGGGTCATGGAAATTTTAGAGTTTGGCTGTTGGTTGAGTTTGACTGGAGTGTAAGAACTGCTGCTAGATTCATGCAAGTAGCTACTCAATTTAAATGTGCCAATTTGGCACATTTAAATATTGCTGCTTCAGCCCTTTATCTTTTAGCAGAACCATCTACCCCAAAAAAAACTCGCACAAAAGCTCTGAAACTTGCCGAAGAAGGTGAAAATATCACCTACACCAAAGCAAAAGCGATTATCAATACTTATCAGGAGCAAACTCAACCTCATGCTCTCAAGCCAGCTACTACTATCGATATCTCTGCTAAAGCTACGGAAGATAATTCATTGATTCTATCACAGCCAAGCCAATCTCCACAGACTCATTCTCAGCTAGAAGTACAAGATGAAGCTAACTCAGCGGTAATAAAACTGTCGGTTGGAACTGTAACCACTATAGAATCAGGCAAGAGATTAGAGCAGAAATCTGTTGAGAAAATTGACTGTGTTCTTAGAGAAAACTCAGAAGTAGCAAATGAATTACAGCTAGAACTGAAAAATCCGATACGTGTCGTTAATATCGAAAATCAAAACCCAGAGTTGGTTACGAACATGACTCAGACTTTTGATCTGACTTTTGCTGGTGTCCGTGTTGATTTTGAGGGCGACCCAAAAGCATTGATCATGTTATTTAAACAAATGCAGCAGAATCCAGTCTTTACAAAGGAAATTCTACAATATGCTAAATTGCTTACTACAGGAAGTTGATCTGAGGGGGTGACATGAAAGCTAGAACGCAGATAGGATAAGTTTCATAGCTCTTTGACCTTGTAAATAATACTCTAACTTATTGCAATTTAATTTCA
>JAQYWP010000531.1 GCA_029379285.1 Rhizonema sp. PD38 | reverse complement strand
TGAGCAACTAATCAACCCTCAGATTGCTTTAAACTGACTTTTTCAGCAAGCCCTAAGTAATTTCTTCAATAACGCACTGAAAAAATTTGCTCTACAGTCAGGTTCAAATCTAAGAATGTTGGCGACTCTATACAGTCTTCTCCTCTAAACTGTTTACCACGATATTCACCCTCATCACTTAAAAAGTAAATTGTGATTGTTGGCTGTTTGGGATCGCCTATTAACTCTTTGCTACCCAAAGCTGCATAATCAACGGACACTTGCTTCAAGCCGGGAAACCCGTCCAACGCAGTGTCCTCCACAATCCAATATTCTTGGATACCCATTTCTTCATAGTCAGCTAACTTTTTATGATAATCATCTCTCCAGTTAGTGCTGACTACTTCAATCACTAAGGGAATTGAGTCTGGTTTACTAACAGTCGATTCTTTTTCCCATAGCGGTTCGTTTTTTAAGTTAGGAAGGTTCAGTAATAGAATGTCCGGATAGTAACCTGATTGTTTGTTTTCCGGCTTCACTAGAACGTTTTTGCTGCTGATATCATAAAGAAGTTTGAGTTCGACTGTTTTTAAAAGTAGCATTCTTGCTAAAAACATAATTATTTGTTCATGTGTTCCAAGTGGTTGTGGCATTTTAACGATATTTCTATCGTGCAACTCATAACGAATGTTTTCCGGTTGTGTTTCTAAAAACTCTAAAAATTCATCAAATGTGAATACTTTTTTTAGAGACTGGAGCATAATTATTGTTCCTTATCTAGTGATATAGCAATCCTATTTTATTTGTGAAAATCGCGGATCAGATTCCCGACAACTTTTACGAAGTTGGGAATCTTGTTGTTCACGAATGATTTAGAACTGCTATAAAGTTTGCCAGCCTGATTAAATCTCATCTTTAAGTTACCGATTTATTGAAATATTTATCTGACTTTCTATCACCGTCCCTATTTTCACCTTTCATACCATCCCGAATCGGTGTCAGATAAGTAATGCAATTTTTCCTCGAACTCTCCCTAAAATATTAGCGATCGCTTCAGTTTTTTTTCATGCAAGATTGGCATGGTAAATAATCCCCACGCCAAACCTGTAATTAAACCAAAGGCAAAGACAAGATAATTATTGAAACTCCACCAATTCAAAACTTCTGCTGCTAATTCTATTGGATAAGCCATCATCAGGAAGCTAGTTAGCACCGCACCACCCCAGCCATACTGAGTCAACCAGTAAAAACCGTTACCATTTGTTACACCGTATAGCAGGCGAGTGATCAGCAATCCTGTCACGGTACCATAGCAACGCATGCACACAGCCATAATATATGGTGGTGCCAACGTTACACCCATATCTGGTTGCGGACACACATAATGACCCATAAAATAAATAATATCGGCAATTAGAGGAAACATGGGTAACCTCAACGCTGCAAGAATTGGCGCAGCAAGCGGTCCTAACACCATTCCTGCTAAAATGAAGTCAGCGATCGCACTTACCCAAGGAATTTTTGAACGTCTTCTAAAAGCGATTCCTGTCATGTTTTAAAGGTATTTATATCTTGAAAATAGAGAGAAACTTTTGTTAATGACGCGCCAAGAAGCGCGTCACACATTTGAAGTCTAACGTAGTTTAAGAGTATACGGACTCGTTAACTTATCCAACTGCTGCACTAACAGACTAAGGAATAATCCCACATCTGTCACCACACCAACTGATTCAACAGAACCGCGATCGCTTAACTTCGTAACCACAGCCGGGTTGATATCCACACACACCATCTTCACCCCTGCCGCAGTCATATTCCCAACGCCAATCGAGTGTAGCATTGATGACAGCATTAAGATCATCTCTGCACCTTGAATTAACTTCGCATATTCAGTTTGCGCCGTCAGGAGATCCATCTCGGTATCGGGCAAAGGGCCATCATCCCTAATAGAGCCGGCAAGAGAGAAAGGCACATGATTACGGACGCACTCATACATTACGCCACTATTCATCACTCCTGCCTCAACAGCTTTGGCGATGCTACCGTAACGGCGGATAGTGTTAATTACCTTGAGATGATGGCGGTGTCCACCGCGCACGGCGATGCCCCGCTTCATATCCACACCTAGAGAAGTCCCCATCATCGCTTGTTCAATGTCGTGAACGGCGATCGCATTGCCACCCAATAACGCCTGCACATATCCTTCTCTAATCAGTTGTGCCAAGTGTTCGCCACCACCAGTATGGATAACCACTGGTCCTGCTGTGACAACAACTTTACCTCCTGCATCCCTAATTTTACGTAACTCCCAAGCCACTTGCTCAACGACTAATTCCACACGTCGTTCGCTGGAAACACCCGATGACATAAAGGTGAATTCTTGTGTAGTACGTTGCTCGCGGGATTCTGGTTTGCGAATGGTGCGGATACCTTGCACGTCTACAACAACTTGCTCTCCAACTTCTAAGTCGCGTAAAAGTTTACACTTTGCTACCACACTATTGGATGATTCGGTAATAGCGATCGCCCCATCCATCCGTTGATTTTGTACCTTTATCCATGAACCATTTACCCGCACCTCGGTAGGATAAATCGTACTAACGTAGAAATCATCGGGTGCGACACCTGGTTGAATGACAGGTTCTAGTTTGGTATCTCGCTCATCTTGCGGCAAGTTAACTGCACCCAAATCAATCAACTGCGAGAGAATCTCTTCCATCACCTCATGAGAGGGCGCTGAGACTTTCACCTCTGCTGCTGAGGTACTTTGTCGCTGTTCCCCCAACGAGAAATTCAACACTTGGAAGCTACCACCGTTGTCCACAATCAGATCCAATGCACGGTTAATCATGCCAGTGTCGAGCAAGTGTCCTTCTAAGCGAAGGATACGACTTTCTACCGAGACATTTGCATGAAGTTCTTCCCTTACTGGTTCGGTAACCCGCAGTGTCAAGCATTTAGCCGCGCCTCCTGCTTTCAAAAATTCGGTTAACGGTGTTTCAATGACTCGAAAACCTACATCCTCAAGGCGTTTTTTCAGTGCTTCGGATGCCTTGTTCATCACGACAATGCTTTCTATATTTACCGCATTACAAGCGAAATTGACTGCGTCGGGTTCTAAAATGGCAATCCGCTTTTCAGGCGATACCCGCATCTCGATTAAGCGATTGGAGTAAGAATCAAAAGCAGGTGGGTAGTACAATAAGTAGCCGTTGTTGAGGGGACAGAAGCAAGTATCTAGGTGATAGAAGCGATCATCGATCAGTCGCAACGACAACACCTCAATATCTAGCCATTTTGCCAGGTAGGGGTGAGAATCTAATTCAGAACGGAAGCCATATCCAGCCCACAGCCAGCGTCCTTCGCGATCAAGGAGTGCATCACCTGCGCCTTCAAACGGCAAATCTTTAGGTAGTTCCTTAACTGTGTAACCGTTTTCCTCAAACCATTGTTTGAAATAAGGTTCTTCTCCCTGACGTTCTTTATGAAAAAAGCGACTGAGGACAACAGTCTTCCCCAGCAACAAGCCTGCGTTGGCGGTAAACACCATGTCAGGTACACCTTTCTCTGGTGTCACCAAGTCTACAATCGCGTGTTCTTTAAGAATATGGTGCAGTTGCTCCCACTGTTCAACCGCGCGATCGGGTGATGACTTGTGAATATTCCCTTCCATCCAGGGATTAATCACATAGTCCACATCATAGTGATCGGGGGCACACATCAAAAAGCGAATCTGGGAAGTCATAAAAAGTATCACACTAGGAATAGATGCAATTAGCCTTTGCAGAGTATAGATTTTGACCAATCCTTGAGAATTTACCACATTAACTTTTGACAGTTGAAGGCGATGCAAAGGCTATCCTCACTATATTCTATTATCCTCAGGCCTGTCTCACATAAGAATCAAGGGAAGAGGGAGAGGCTTACAAAGGTAGGTATTGTATATAGTCATTTTTTGACTATTTCAGCCGATGCTTAAATCCTGACTCAACCAAACCAAGTTAAGCAATTGAAAATTTTCTTAAATAGGGCTTGCTCGGAGCAAAAAACCTACCCTTGAAAGCATTCCTGTCTTCAGTTTGAATGGTAGCTGTACTTATACCATTTCACGAAAATCTTGATACAATTCTCTCCCCCTGCTTCCCCTGCAAGCCTAAATGTATCAACTTTAAAGTGAAACGGTATTACGCCCGTCATTACTAAAAATTTTTTACAAAACAACGTCCTACCTCATCCTTAAGGAGGAGTTGAGAAATTCAGCAAATCTATGCAGACCTCAGGAGTACTCGCCACTTTGCTTATAATAAATATATGAAAGTAGGAATTGGTCGAGCTGCAGCTGAGTTAGGAGTGTCCCGTGATACTTTACGCCGTTGGGAAGCTGCTGGAAAAATTACAGTTGAACGTACCCCTTCAGGACATCGCCGTTATGACTTGGTACAATTGCGAGGTCTTGTTCCATCTAGGGTATCCTCTGACAGAATCACACTGGCTTATGCGCGAGTGTCCAGTCAGAACCATAAAAAAGACCTCAACCAACAAATTAGTATCCTTGAATCCTTTTGTACCACTAATGGTTGGAAGTTCGAGGTCATTCAAGACGTTGGTTCTGGGATCAACTACCGTAAAAGCGGTTTGCGAAAACTCATTCAGCGGATTTGTCATGGAGATGTTGGTCGGATAGTACTCACTCATCGAGACCGACTCTTACGATTTGGCATCGAACTTATTTTTTCTTTATGTGAACATTTTGGCACGGAAGTGTTAATTCTCAATGTCACATCTCAAGCAGAATTTGAAGATGAGATTGCTGAAGACGTACTGGAGATTGTCACCATCTTTTCGGCGCGTCTATATGGCAGTCGTAACGATAAAAACCTTGACATTATTAGAAAGCTGAAAGACATTGCTAGAGAATTGGAGTCATAAATTGAGGAAGGAGTTAGCGGTTAGCCAAATAGAAAAAGACAAGCAGTTGTTAACTAGCAACTATTATTCCCTTATTCCAGATACTCCTTTCTGAACAACGTGCATAGATTTGCTGAAGTTTAGCGAATATTCTGCAATATATTTCAAGAGGAAGAAGGTAATTAGTGAGTTTGATTGGTAAATTGAGGGTATCAACTTGAAAGAAGAAGGGAATTGAATTATGAATTTAATAGCTTGGATAGTTTTAGGTTTAGTTGCAGGTGCGATTGCCAAAGCCGTTGATCCAGCAGCTAGAGGAAGTGGGATTCTGGGAACGATATTGCTAGGAATTATTGGTGCCTTTGTTGGCGGTATGCTGGCAACTTTGGTTACTACAGGCAAATTAACTCTTACAGCTACAACTCTGAGCATTCCTGGTATTATCATTGCTGTCATCGGTGCAATTATTGCTGTCTTTGTATGGAATAGAATTACTGGCTCTACAATGTAACAATATTTAAAGCCATCTAAGTTATCTTCAGATAAGACTATTGCCCAAACTGTTGAAATTTATAGAAAATGGACGTATAAACCTGTTTGAGACGCCTTGATTATGACTCGAATTGCCCTTATGTGTCGTTCGATGGAAATAGATCTAGGCGCTCACTTATGAAGGAAAACAGGATTATATGTCCTATGTTCATTACAGTTTCATACATATAACAGTCCCGACGATTCACTAAAAAATGATGTTTAATGAAGTAGCATAAATATATATTTCCTCCCCTAACTTAACATAAAAATTTTCGGTTGACAGATTACTAGTTGGTAAATGGAACCAGCAGGCATCATGAATGCAGATGAACACAGTTTGAATGGTTTACGAATACTTGTCGTAGACGATAATAGAGATAACCGAGATTTCATAGAGTTTTTGCTTCAAGAGTATGGCGCAGAAGTGCTAGCAGTAGCCCTTGCAAATGAGGCTTTAAAAATATTTGCACAATTTAAACCAGATATGCTGATAACTGATCTCTCTATGCCGGAGAAGGACGGATATTGGTTGATTCATCAAGTTAGAATCCTTGAAACTGATTTGGGCGCAAGAATTCCAGTCATTGTTTTTACAGGTAAGGATTTAGAAGACATATCTGTTCCTGAGGTTGAGTTTCAGTGTTATCTCCGTAAGCCAATCGATCCAGATAAGTTAATTAGCTCTGTTGTCAGGCTAGCTATACGTCAAGAGAAATGATGTGTAGGGCTTAGTCTTTAGGCGTTTTGTGTAAGGTACGGTTAAAGCGCCCC
Organism: Rhizonema sp. PD38; assembly: GCA_029379285.1. Lineage (GTDB taxonomy): Bacteria > Cyanobacteriota > Cyanobacteriia > Cyanobacteriales > Nostocaceae > Rhizonema. The sequence continues at coordinate 28 of JAQYWP010000531.1, read as the reverse complement.
AACATAGAGCTTTCAATTAACGCAAAAT
>JAQYWP010000530.1 GCA_029379285.1 Rhizonema sp. PD38 | reverse complement strand
CAGATATCGTGTATTTTAATCACTGTAAAGGTTTTGAGTTTCGCACCGCGAACTAGTCTAAACTCCAGTTACGTTGGCTCTGGCTGAATGTTAACACTATGGAAAGCCAGACGCAGACTGCTTTGCAAATTTTCGGAAGTGTATAATAAGTCAGGGTATATCTGATGAGGTTGTTATTAAGTGCAAAATAAACTATTCAGTTTCCCTGCTGCTTCCTTCCTCACAGGGATGTCTCATATCAATCTTTACCGACAACGAATTGTTGCCTCTTGTGAATCTGCAACTCTTAGCACTACTTGTGGTTGTGAACCACGCCACTTTTCTCCGTCGAAAATACCTCCCTTGTTTTCCAGTCCACCGGCCATCATCTGCTCTAGGGTCACACCACCAGGTCGGTTATAGCGGTAGTCACCATGCGTTTCTGAACGGGAATATGCTTGAAGAGGCAAAAAACTAATTCTGGCAATGCAAGCGGCTTGATCTTCCCCTGGACTGCGATCGGAAGAAACGGGTTTGCCATCAGGGCCGAACCAAACACCACCAACTAAGTTGTAGCCCTGGTTAATAGGAACTTGAGTTCCTAGTTGCTGTTGCGGTTGAGGTTGTAAAATTACTGGTTGAGGTTGAGAAGAAACGGGTCTGCCATCAGGGCCGAACAATATACCATTAATCAAATAATATCCAGGGTTAATGGGAGCTTGAATTCCTGGTTGCTGTTGCTGTTGCTGTTGCTGTTGCGGTTGAGGTGATGATGGACAACCGAACGGTGTACAAGCTTGTCCCGTTGGTGCTTGAGGGCAACCAAATGGGTTGCATTCTGCAATAGCAGATTGAGAACATCCAAAAGGATTACAACCTGCTATTGCAGGTTTACTCTGAATACCAATAGAAGTAGTAACAACCGAGATGACTCCAACGGATACAAAAGTTTTTAATCGTTTCATATGAAAGTTGCTGTAAAAGAATAATATGAATACTCAACTAATAAACACCTTAATTAGTTATGAACGGACAAGAGAAGCACAGAGTTGAGTATGAAGGCGTTTTTGGAAGATTGAGTGCTTATCACATAGTTATTGATATATCCAAATTACATGGTATGAAAATTAGATTGGTAAAGTTCAAGTAAAATGTGCTTTCTGCTCTATAAAGTTAGCAGCATTTTTTGATTGAATTTGGGTTAAAACTTTATGAAGTTAACAGATTAGTACGTCACGGTATTCTATCTGTTGAAAGCGGTATTCGCATTGGAGCGCCTGAAGCAATTCACGTTGCATGTAAGCTTTTCAAGACTTAGCGGGAAAAGTCAGAATCGCACACTTTGTCGTCAACGATCACACGACTATTCAAGTGCAAAGCACCCACAGCTTGATAACCCAAGTTGCGGATTATTTTAAAAAAAAAGTTTTCGTGAATCTCTTTAAAAACAAAAAAAGTTTTTAACCTCATGGATAATCATGTTAGTTACGCCAAATCATTATCTGGATGTAAGGGAACAATTAATATCACTTTTGATGATGAATGGAACAATCCTGTTTTAAATGGCACTGAAAATTTCTTTATAAGAGATTTATTGACTGGTTTATTACCTAATTACAAAGCACATATGCTGATTGGTTATTTGGAAACTTCACATATTTTGCACTCTCAATTTAGTTCGTTCAATCCTAATCTGAGTTCTAAACTATTGACTTGGGGAAAGCCAGTTCCAGCGGAACTATATGTAGTAGGTAAATATGCGGTTCGACAAATTCATCAAATTTTTTGGAACTTTCTATATGAAATTGAACAGGATGTATAGAAAAAACACAAAATTGCTTCAAACTACAGAAATAAATTTTATTCTGGTAACTCTATTTATAAATGGATTAAGTATTGGAATAAGTAATCCTATTTTACCCAAGCTAATTGAAGAACAGGTAATAAACCTCTCTACTGCATCTTATTATTTCGGAGCAATTTCAGCTATTCATGCTTTAATGCTGTTTATATTCTCTCCCATTCAGGGAAGTTTATCAGATTATTTTGGGCGCAAACCTTTACTACTATTCTCACTTTCGGGAACAGGATTGAGCCAACTATTGCTTGCTGTTGCTCCAAACTTCTATTGGATGCTTGTGGCTCAACTTCTCAATGGTTTGACAGGTGCTTGTTTAGCGGTTGTGTTTGCATCTATTGCAGACCTCACCACGCCGCAATTTCGAGCTAAATCATTTGCGTTAGTGGGGGTTACTTTGGGAATAGCCTGGGTGATTAGTCCTGCACTGGGTGGTTTACTTAGCTTACTGGGATTACGTATTCCTTTCCTAGTGGCTGCGGGTGTAACACTGCTCAATTTTATCTATGGAGCGTTATTTGTCCGCGAATCTCATCCGCCGAGTTGCGATCAGGATTTTTCTTGGTCTCAGGTTAATCCATTCAATTTATTGAAAAGATTGTACCAAAATTCCATCATATCTAAGTTAGCCGTTGTTATTTTCTGTATTGATTTAGCATTGCAATGCTTTGTAAGCACTTGGGTTTTATTCACTACTTATAAGTTTCATTGGTCATTACTAGAAGCCAGTTTATCTCTAACGCTATTAGGATTAATGACAGCTATAGCTCAATGTAAAGTGATTTACTTGCTCATTGATCGTTTTGGTGAAAGACAAACTATTATTTTCGGATTAATTTTCAGTTTGACTGGTTATTTACTGTATATTCTAGTTGACCAAGCCTGGATGATATATGGGGTAATTATTCTCAATAGCTTTGATTTCTTAACTAAACCAATAGCTCAAGGCTTACTATCTCGCTATATCCATCCGTCAGAACAAGGAGTAATTCAAGGTGCATTGGCAAGTCAGACTGCTTTAGCAGCAATATTAGGTTCTTTGTTAGCAACTAATTTATTTGGTTACTTTACCTCGTTTCAAGCTTCTTTACTTTTACCAGAAGCTCCTTTGATAGTTGGTAGTTTTTTATTTGTTTTTGCTCTATGGCTAAATGTCACTAAGATAAGCTGAAACTAAAAATGGTGGCGTGGTTGATAACTTTTCAGTTTTTGATTGCTCACTAGTGGTCTAGTGGGAGGCTGGAGACGAGCGTCCCTCCCACTGCCCTCTGCCCGTGACTCATAGCTGCCGATGCGAGTGAGTGCTGGTCAAATTGGAAACCTTCTCGTTTTCTGTACTCAATACTGGTTAGCGCTTAACCGAACCGTATTGGACGCGGCGTAGCCGCACCATTGTTTGTGACAGTTGCTCCCGTCGTGTTCTACTTGATGCACCAGATGGTTGCATACAAATCACGGGCTTGAAGCTGCACATTGTCTTTTTTGAAACCTGCTGTGAGCATGATATCTTGAAGTTCTTGGAGCGAGAAAAACCGAAACACAATAGACACGTCCGAAAATTTGCAAAGCAGTCTGCGTCTGGCTTTCCATAGTGTTAACATTCAGCCAGAGCCAACGTAAGAATAAGGGCTGGAAATAGTTACTGATAGCAACTATCCCTGAAAATCTTGATAACTAATTCATAACCGAAACTATGTTTACAACTTTTATGAAAATGGAAAAACTAGCGCACCAATTCTTAACCTAACTAACCCACAGATTGTAAGAACTATCTGCTCGTAGGTTCGAGAATTAAGTGGAAATCTTTGCCGTGCTATCTGGAATATTTTGACAAGTCTAATGACGTGTTCGACAAAGATACGTTTACTGGAGAACTCTTTATTTTCTGTTTTTTGTTGTGTAGTTAATTCTCTGTTAGGTGGTTTCTTATAAGGAGTCTTTATATTCTTTCCTCCCTGATATGCTTTATCCCCTTCAAATTTTTGGTTTTGTTCAAATTTTTCTTGCTGTTTACGGAACAAACTAATATCACTAGTCGGACCTTTTTCTCCCACCTCCACATCTACTATATCTTTACCTTTATGTAGGGTAATAAACTGGTTCTTAAATGTATGCTATTTTTTCTTGACTGAGAAATATTCTTGCTGTTTAAGGTTGTCCGAAGGTCTCTCCCGTGGCTGTTCCATGCTGTCCACAATCAACTGAAATTCATTCAATAGTTCCAAAGCGATGCCTGCGGCAAGGACTTCGTCCAACGCATACTCACTGTCATTTTTTTCAACTTGTTCAAGAAGACTCTTCTGGTAAAATCTCTCGGAAGATTCCAAGCCAGTAATGAAAGGTATCATTAGCCTCAGTTTTTGAGATTCCAAATTGTAACCCTAAAACCTCAAATGTTGGCATCTGTCTCAAGTAAAATAAACACAAACACACCTCTTCTGTGATCTTTAGTTTAGGTCGTAGACCTCCTCCTTTCTGATTTATACGTATCTTTTTAAGTTCTATTTCAGCTTGAAGTTCGTTATGATGCTTTTCGGCTTGTGCTAACAAGTCTCGAAATTGGTCGTTGGTTATTCCCAGAATTTGTTTTGTGCGGTGCGGATATTCTTGAATATAATCAAGTGGATTTTTCATTTTGGTAGACGGTTAAAATCCCGTTCTACCATTTTTTTGATACCTAGTTAATATTCCGGATGTGTCTTTTGGGCGACATCAATGAGCGAGCCGGCGAGAGAGAGCAATCATCAGTCCCGCCGCCTTGTACATGCGCTGCTTTGGTTAAGTACTCGATGGATTCCTGGTTTGGAAGTCTTCGGCGAAGCCTGATCGAGAAACCGCAATGCACGGGAGCGTGCATTGCGAACCTCCAGCGTGTGGCAAGCTCTGTTTGAATTGCTTAAGACTTGGTTTCCTGCGTCTGTGCGTCGATAATTGTACTCCAGTTATCGTTCTCCACAGCAGCTTCTAATTGACGGCGACGAAGAGCATCACTCGCATCAATTGTTGATGACTCTTTAGAGAGGTTTGTGTCAGCCATCGCTTGACGCAATTTCAGCTTTTTTTCCTCGTAGGCGTTGCGTTCCGCCTCTGACATTACACGGGCAACTTCGCCTACCGTACTAGCCCACGTTCCGCTTTCAGAAGCATTACCGGGTGGAACACTCTCTAATTCTGCGATCCACGCATCGCGCAAATCTTCCATATCTTGGCGCTTCGGGAACTTGAATGTCTGTACGCGCACGAAAGCACACTTTTGCTTACCATTTTGGCTTTTATGACCGTTCAAGGAAAGCAACACATTCCGAGAATAGCCAATGTACTGCGTGTCGCGTTCTGTATCCAAAACCGCGTAAACACCCGCGATTTTCCCATTCTGGGAAGCCGCACACCAAGTTTCCAATAGTAGGACAATCGAAGCATTGTTTGCTAAATCAGGCGTTACAGGCACTTCAATAGCGGTGTGTTCGTCGTCGGAACTGTACAAAAATTCATGCAACCCCCGGTGATTTATTGGTATATTTTGATGCTCTATTGGCTGATTTTTCTCAGTTTCCATCGCCCTTTATCTCCGTGCAATTAATTGGTAAGCGTAAATAGATGTCTGTAAAATATTGACACTCAGTAAATAACTGTCCAATTTTCCTTCATTTTTTGTCCAAAGTTTCATTTTAGGTTACTTGGTAGCAATCGCATACTCTTGTTCCAACACCTCTAATACCATTTCACGCTTAGGTCTGATACAAATGATTTATTTGTTATTCTTTCCCCTGCTAGAAAGCTACCTATTTGTATCAACATTAAAGTCAAATGGTATAAGCGGGGGGGATACAAACCTATATCGCCACCAAATCAAATAGTTGAGATTCCACCGATTGAACCGATTGTTATAGAGCTACACCAATTGACTTGCTGTAAATGTGGAACACAGACTCGTGCAACATCACCCGACGGCATAAACCCAAATGGATACGGTGTCAGGGCTACTTTTACCACATCATGAAACCACCAAACTTTGGAGTGCGATCGCCCATAGCCTAATCGTCTTGTTCCTTAGCATCCCATTGTGGGGGTTTTTTGTTGTTTCGGATTATGTTTTCTCCGTAAAAAAATATTAAACATTAAGTAATTCATGTCTTCGGGCAATATCATCCAAAATTTTCGTAACTAATTGTTGAGTATTTAAATCAGTAGACCTCAACATATCTTGATATACAGCAGACTTTGCCCCTAGTGACAGGTTCGTCAGATCTACCCCTTAAAAAGGGGGGGCTAAGAAATCTACTGTTCGCAATTTACCATCAACCACTAACTATTAATCACCAACGTTTATGCCCTCAGGACTTACGCATTGACAAATTAGACAAAAAGTGCAGTAGTGAAAAGAAGAAAA
>JAQYWP010000529.1 GCA_029379285.1 Rhizonema sp. PD38 | reverse complement strand
AGCTTATGCACGGGCAAAGTAACTGAATGATGAAGCACAGCAACTACAAAAACAAGGTACGGCAGAATCCCAACAACAGGCGCTTACCAAATATGAAGAAGCTTTGAAACTCTGGCGGCAGCTGGGTGTTAACGAACCTTCTCCTCAGGTAGCTCGTAATTTTGAAGCAACAACACTTTTAAGCGTTGGTACCCTTTATCTTACCCAAAGAGAACCTCAAAAGGCGCTCTCATATTTTAATCAGGGGCTAGTTATTAGGCGAGAGTTGAAAGATCCTTTTGGGGAAGCAATCATGCTCTCGTCCCTTGGCACTACTTACTCTAACTTGAACGAAAAGCAGAAAGCGATCTTATTTTACAACCAAGCGCTGTCAATATTTCAAGCTGAGAAAAAGCCCTCTTTGGCTGCCCAAATGTTAAGTAATATTGGCGGAATATATTTTGATTTGGGGCAAACTCAAACAAGCATCGCATTCTACAATCAGGCACTAGAGATGCAGCGTACCGATCAAGATACTGCAACACTTGCCCAGACACTTCAATCACTGGGTAGAATCTACGCCCAATATGGCGAACCGCAGAAAGCGCTTACAGTGTATAATGAAGCACTAAAGATCCAACGGACAAGGAAGGATCTCCCAGAGCAAGCAGAAATCCTCAGCATCATTGGCTTGATCTACAGTCAATTATTAAGCAACAATCAGAAAGCACTCTCTTTCTTAAACGACGCGTTAACTCTCCAACATGCAGCTCAAGGAAAGCTTTCTGGAATTGCTTTGGCATCCAATCTTTCTCGGGAAGCTCAGATTCTCATGATTATTGCTGCCACCTACAAGTCATTAGGCAATTATCCCAAAACGTTGGCTCTTTACAACAGAGCGATCGCACTCCTGCAAAAAGCTGGTAACCGCTATACACAAGCAGAAGCCCTCAACCAAATCAGCTTTGCCTACGATGAGTTGGGGGAAAAACAAAAAGTGCTCTCTTCCCTAAACCAAGCACTTATGCTTCAGCGTGCTAGTAAAGATAGTAGAAGAGAAGCGTTTACGCTGAACAACATTGCCGGAATTTATGCGTCGTTAAGCGATTATCAGAAAGCCCTCGACTTTTACAACCAAGCACTGGTTCTTCAGCGTCAAGTCAAAGATCGTCTTCAAGAAGCTTTTACCCTTAAAGATATCGCTTCGGTTTATAGTTTGTTAGGCGACTATCAGTTAAGTATTGACACTTACAATCAAGCACTAGAGATATCTGAGCAGATAGGCGATCGCACAACCGTTGCTCGAACCCTTAATAATATAGGCACTGTTTACCGCTCTACGCCAGATTATCAAAAGTCACTGGAGTATTACAATCAAGCGTTAAAGCTTTGGCGCGAACAGGGGGATAAGTTTAGCGAATTCGGCACACTCACTGGTGTCATCAGAGTTTACGAGTCTTTGAAGAATTATCCCCAAGCACTGGCTACGGCTAACGAGGCACTGTCATTATCACGTCAACAAAAAAGTAGCTTTGCAGAAGCCGCCGCTTTAGCTTTGTTGGGTAAGGTGCATCTAGCATCAGGAGATTATCAATTATCATTGTCAGCTTCTAACCAAGCTGTATCTGGGTGGCATAAACTCGGGAGTCGTATTGCCTTACCAATGTTCTTGGCAACATTGGTAAGGCATACAATTCATTGAAGCAACCACAGCAGGCGATCAACACTTACAATCAAGAACTGAACCTGCGACGAACGTTGGGCGATCGCACCGGAGAAGCCGACACGCTCTACAATATTGCTGTTACCGAACGCGATCGCGGCAATCTTAACGGTGCCCTTACGCAAATCGAAACAACAATCAAAATCGTTGAGGATGTACGCACTCAAGTCACCAGCCAAGACTTGCGGACTTCTTACTTTGCCTCTGTGCAGAAATACTACCAGTTCTATATTGATTTGCTAATGCGGTTGCACAAACAGCAACCATCCAAAGGATACGATACTTTGGCACTTAACGCCAGTGAACGCGCTCGTGCCCGGAGTCTTTTAGAACTTCTAAATGAAGCTAATGCAGATATTCGGGCTGGAGTGAATCCAAAGTTACTGGAACTTGAACACACCTTGCAGCAACAAATTGATGCTCGGGGGAAACGCCTGATAGAATTATCCAACAACCAAAATAGTCAAGCGCTAGAAACAGAAATCGCCGCACTTTTAGAACAGGTAAGGCAAGTACAGGCACAAATCCGCACTACCAGTCCCCGTTACGCTGCACTAACTCAACCTCAACCCCTGAAATTGGCAGAAATTCAGCAGCAGGTTCTTGATGACAACACGTTGCTTTTAGAATATTCTCTAGGGGAAGAACGCAGTTATCTTTGGGCTGTCACCAAGACGAACATCACAAGTTACGAACTGCCCAAACGTGAAGACATTGAAGCTGCAACACAAAAGTTCCGAGACGCTTTAACAATTCCCTCGCAAAGGACTATACCAGAAGCTGCCAAAGCAGCAGCTCCCCTCTCCCAGATTCTACTGACACCAGTCGCCAAGCAACTAGAAAATAAACGCTTGGTCGTTGTTAGCGATGGTGCTTTGCAGTATATACCATTTGCTGCCCTAACTGCCCCCAACTCGCAACAGAAGAGCTATGAGCCTTTGATAAACACTCACGTTATCATCACTCTCCCCTCAGCATCAACAATAGCTCTTCTTCGACACGAACATCAAGGTCGCAAAATAGCTCCCAAAAAAGTAGTCGTACTCGCCGATCCAGTATTTTCCTCATCTGACGAGAGGGTTAAACACCAATCCACTCCTCAGCCATCCACGACACACAACAGTCACAGTTTACCAGAGCTACAACTATCTCGCGCTATGAGAGAATCAGGCATTACCTTTGATCGCCTCCGCTTCACGCGTCAAGAAGCCGAACAAATTCTCTCCCTCGTACCACCTCAAGAAAGTCAACAAATGTTTGACTTTGCGGCTTCGCGTACAACCGCAACCAGTCCACAACTACAACAATATCGTATTATTCATTTTGCGACTCACGGCATCTTGAATAGCAAGCATCCAGAATTATCTGGTGTGGTGTTATCATTAGTTGATGAAACAGGCAAGCCCCAAAACGGCTTTTTGCGACTCCAAGATGTCTTCAACCTCAACCTATCAGCAGAACTCGTTGTCTTGAGTGCCTGTGAAACTGGTTTGGGTGAAGAAGTCAAAGGAGAAGGAATCGTAGGCTTGACAAGAGGCTTTATGTATGCTGGGAGCCCGCGAGTCGTAGTGAGTTTGTGGAGCGTGGACGATGAGGGAACATCAGAGTTAATGAAGATATTTTACACGAAGATGTGGCGACAAGGTTTACAACCAGCTGCCGCTCTCAGAGCAGCACAGATAGAAATGTGGCGAAATCAGAACTTTGCCGCACCATATTACTGGGCAGCATTCACTTTACAAGGCGAGTGGAATTGAGTGGTTTGTCTGGCGACGCTTACCACTCCCACATGTGAATTAATGAGCAACTCTAACTATGGCCGTTGGAGTTGCTCATTCTCTCTTCGCCTAAATACTACCGATATTCGTTAGTCCTAAAACAATAGCAACGCCGAGAACATGACCGAAACACATTGCCGCGATAAATGCTGGAACACTGATGGGGAGTCCGGGTACCCTAGGACCAACTAAGGGTTTCTCAATCTTGAAAGTCAGTAAAAGAATGACCAAACAGCTAAGGCTGATGATGAATCCCACAGTAGGAGTCCATTCTGGTGTTGCGGGAACAGTGGTGGCGACTGCTAGTAAGATGGATGACATCAAGTTTTCTCCTCATTAGAAAATATAAGCAATGACAAAATTATCGCTGAAAATTGTTTCAATAATTGAGAATTTGAGTTAAGATTGATACAAATGTCTCAAAATTTCATGAGAATTAAGATTTGCGGAATTACTCAACCAGAACAGGGGAAGGCGATCGCCTCGCTTGGTGCCACAGCGTTAGGGTTTATTTGTGTTTCTGCCTCTCCTCGTTACATTAAAGCAGAGCAAATTCGGGCAGTGGTAGAACAACTACCGGAGAAAATTGATAAAATTGGCGTCTTTGCCAACAGTAGCATTGAGGAAATTTCTCAGATAGTTGAAGACTCTGGATTAACTGGAGTTCAATTGCATGGAGATGAATCCCCTGAGTTTGCTGTACAACTGCGCCAATCTCTACGTAACACAGAAATTATCAAAGCTTTGAGAATCCGCAGCCTTGAGGATATTGATCAAGCCACGACTTATGATGTCTGCGTGGATACATTGCTGCTTGATGCCTACCATCCACAGCAACTCGGTGGTACGGGCAAAACTTTAGACTGGAATATGGTACAGCAATTTAGCCCTAGTTGCCCTTGGTTATTAGCTGGGGGATTAACTCCTGATAATATTGTAGAAGCCCTGAGCCAAGTTCACCCGAATGGCATTGATTTATCCAGTGGTGTGGAAGTTAAACCAGGAGACAAGGATTTAGATAAAGTTGCTAAGTTATTTGAGATGTTAGCAAGTAGAAAAGCTCGTTAACTTTTAGGGCGGGCATTGCTCTAGAAATGGCTTGTCGTCAGACATCGCTTCGGCTTCTTTTTCTGTACTTAGTAATGATAATCACATTCTCTGACGAACACCCCATCTTTGTGAGTAGTTCACTATCCACACCTTGCACTCCTGCTGCTAAGCTAAAATAGTCTTTAGCTGTTATTTCTAAGCTAAGATGAGCGTAGCAGAATTATTCCCGACCTTGGGGAATCTGTCTCGTACAGAAAACTAAGGGTTATAACTTCCGATCTATCTGCTCACAAGAGTCTCATATATGTCGAAAATAATCGAGATCCCCGTCGAACTCACTCACTTTCAACTACCCGATGCTGTCCAAGAACGTCTTCAATTTTTGCTAGATCGCCAGGATGCAGGTGAGGAGTTGACCCAAACAGAGCGATTGCAAGCAGAGGGACTTGTCGAGTTAGTAGAATTTTTGTCTCTACTGAGATTACAGGCACAGCGTGTTACGAAGCAGTCCGCGACATAAGTTGAGCGATCAATGTCCGCAATTCCGTTAAAGATATCGACCATTTCCTATTAAAACTTGTATAGGAGTCGGTAGGAACACAGAGTTGGTTCCATCCGTACTCGCAACCCAGCTAGAAACAATCCACCACAAGCAGATCGGTATGACAATAGACAGAAATCTGGAGTTGTCTTTGGAATTGGTTCTACCGCATCCCAGTGCAGCCTCAATGGTTAATCAGTGCAGCTCAAGATCATACGGTGCGGTCATCCACTTTCCCCCCATGTCTTCCAAGTCTTACCTCATTCTAGATGTACATGTAAAAAATTTACCCTTGAGGGGCAGAGGATGCAGGGAAGGAAAAAAGAGCAAATCCTACGCAGTATTGGAATCAGACATACAAGTCCGCCCTGCTGGAGTATTAACAAAATACCCACTATCGCTGTTCTAGTGGGTACAATCAAGATTATTAAACTTAAGACTTGAGACTCCGCATGACAACGAATCAACCACCAACAGTAGAAGAACGCTTAAGCCGTTTAGAGATTTTGTTTAGCAACGTGGGTGAAACGGTATTAGCACAAAATGATGCCATTGCTGCTTTAGGTGTAAGAGTAGACCAAACAACTCGAAATGTGGATGCTTTGAGAGAAACTGTAAATGGTCACAGCGCAACAATGGAAGTCTTGGTTGCCAATATCCAGCAACTTACTGAGAACGTAGCCGCAGTAACTAATCGAGTAGACACTTTAGCTATACAAGCAGAACAGGATAGAGCGCAAGCAGCCCAGGACAGGCAACTTGCAGCCATCGAGCGTCAAGAATTTCGTAGGCAAATGGAAGATCGACAACGTGAAACACAACAAATCTGGGAGTACTTACGTAACCGCAATGGCGGTAGTCCACCACCACAAGCTAATTGATTTTTAGGATCTGAAATTAATACCTCAAACTGTTGTAACTTATGGATTACAGCTTGAAGATTTTCGAGACAAAGTGTTTAACCTTGATAAGGTGTTAAATCTGTAGGCGGCGCGAGATGTTGGAACCAAGGTACAAAAACGCAGCACGCAGGCACCGCGAAGAAAACGTTACCCCCAGATATTCCCGATGCCGTGAGGTGTGGCGGAATTTGCATTTATAGGGTGATTGTGGGGGAATGTAATCAAATACGTATAGATAAGTATCAAAAATAATTA
>JAQYWP010000050.1 GCA_029379285.1 Rhizonema sp. PD38 | reverse complement strand
TCATATATCATTATTCATTAGTCTTTTATTAAAACTAATGAATAATGATAAAGAGCATATAAAAATATAAAATTATCAAAGGGTAAACTGCTAAATAAAAATGGATGCTCTATTTCGTAACTCTCGAAGAAAACTCTCTCAAGGGTTGCTATTCTGGCGCGAGGTTGGCGAAGGAATTCCGGTTATTTTTTTACATGGTGCTTGGAACGATAGTAGTCAATGGATCTCAGTAATGGAATTGCTTTGGCAAGATTTCCATTGCTTCGCACCAGATATGTACGGGTTTGGCGAGTCAGAGTATCCTGATGTACATTACTCAATCGATCTGCAAGTAGAAAGTTTAGCCGAGTTTGTACATGCTTTAAAGCTAGAAAAGATTTATTTGGTGGGACATTCACTTGGGGGCTGGATTGCTGCTCATTATGCTTTAAAGTACCCAGAACAAATTGACGGTTTGGTTCTATTAGCACCAGAGGGCGTAGAAATAGAAGGACAACAAGCGCGCTGGCGAAAAATGCGACGATTAGTCAATGGTTCTTCGTTGGTGTTTAAATTGTTACGATTCCTTCGCCCATTAACTAAAGCACTAGGTTGGAATGCAAACATTGAACGAGATTGGCAGTTCCGTCAAGTTATGTTGCAATATCCTACAGCCCGCCAGATCTTGTTTCAACGCCGACAGCCAGAAATTGAAGCAGAATTATTGCATAATCAATTGTACTCGCTCAAAGCCCCAGTTTTAATTCTACAAGGTGGGAAAGACACTCCAGAAGCTGTAGCCATGAGTCAAGCCTATGCCCGACAAGTTGCAGGGGCGTCTTTGAAAATGATTGCCCATGCAGAAGCTGACTTACCAGAGTCTAATGCAGGGCTTGTGGCTGCAGATATTCGAGAGTTTATCACTATTTTTTACGTTCCGAGTGAAAACTCCTTTAGCTAAAACTGAGAGGATTCTGTTACACCTAGAAGCCAAATTACTCTCCGCCGCGCTCGTCGGATAAGATTACTAAGGCAATTTTCCTCTCCCTATCCTTAAACGGTAATCTACGAGCACCAAAAGGAGTAGTTCTAGGGGAGGTTTCAAACATCGGCAATTAACGCTTGCATGCCCCAAAATATTAAATTTGGTTCCACCAGTAAACGTGCTGCAATCTCAGGAAATTGGATTTGCAAGTAGTCGATCAGTCGCTGGCGATCGCCTCCAGTGATGGCAATTTTTCCTTCAGGATAATCCCGCCACCATGCCTCAACAAAATCTTTGATTCCAGCTAGTAGGGTGTAAATCACTCCACTTTGTATCGCCTCGTCAGTATTTAAAGCAAACCGAGGAGGAAGAAAGGATGGTGCTTCCACGTTTGGTAATTGCCCCGTATTATGAGCAAGAGTGGCAAGCTGTAAGCCTAATCCTGGAAGAATTGCTCCTCCCTGTAAATATTGGTTACCATTAGCACCTGTAAAAGTCAGTGCTGTCCCCGCATCAATCACTAGCACTGGGAAACCCCAAGCTTGTCCTGCACCCCATAAAGACAAGGCACGATCAATCCCTAATGTAGAATATAAGCCTTGAAGAGGAATTTTGTCTAATGTAACAATACGAACATTAGGATAAGTTTGCCAAAGTGCTGTTTGACTGGGAACTACGGAAGCCAGGAGAAGAGGGAGTGGAGCAGTGGGAAAGTGGAAATTTTTCTTTGGATCTCCGCTTCCTCCAGTAACTTTATATAAGTTGTCCAGTGTTTGACATTGAGCAATCTGATGTATAAAAGCAGAAGAGAAATACTTAGTATCCCAGGCGCAAGTTAACTTTTCGTCAACAAACAACGCCCAGTGCATTCGGGAATTCCCGATCATCAAAGTTAACCAAATCCGTGCGGACTCTCCTCCGTGCCTTTGCGGTTCCATACAATTAAGTTTTTTAACCAACTATAAGGTTTTAAAAAAACTTTACAATTAACTCATGTCACAATAGAGGCAGAGAACAAATACTTATTTGCTAAGGAGGGCAGTTATGGTTGCGCTCACCGAAAAGACTCAAAAAAGGCTAACGATACAAACTGCTGAGATTGCCGAAGACACGACAACGATTCGATCGCTCGATTGGGATCGCGATCGCTTTGACATTGAGTTCGGTTTGCAAAACGGTACCACCTACAACTCGTTTATTATACGCGGTGAGCAGATTGCACTCGTCGATACCTCTCATGAAAAGTTTCGCTCCCTTTATTTAGATACACTCAAAGGTCTCATCAACCTGGTAGAGATTGATTATTTAATTATCAGCCACACCGAGCCAGACCATAGTGGTTTAGTCAAGGATATTTTACAACTTGTTCCAGAAATCACTGTTGTGGGTTCTAAAGTCGCAATCCAGTTTCTGGAGAATATGGTGCATCAGCCATTTAAAAAGCGGGTTGTGAAGAATGGCGATCGCCTTTCTTTGGGCAAAGGACACGAAATAGAATTCGTGATTGCTCCCAATTTACACTGGCCTGACACCATGTTTTCCTTCGACCACCTCACCCAAATTCTTTTTACCTGTGACGCTTTTGGGTTACACTACTGTTCGGAGAGCACATTTGATGAAAATTTGCAAGAGATAGAAGCAGATTTTAAATTTTACTACGAATGTCTTATGGCTCCCAATGCCCGGTCAGTGCTATCTGCCCTCAAACGGATGGGAGAACTAGAAAAAATTGGCACAATCGCCACCGGTCACGGACCTCTACTCCAACATAATGTTGTAGAACTGACAAAAAGGTATCGCACTTGGAGTCAAACACAAGCCAAAGCAGAAACGACTGTTGGAGTCTTTTACGTTTCAAATTACGGTTATAGCAATCCTCTTGCTCAAGCCATTGCAGCTGGAATCGCCAAAACGGAAGTGGCGGTAGAGATGGTGGATTTGCGAGAGGGAGTCGATTTACAAGAGTTGCGAGAATTGGTTGGTCGTTGTAACGGAATTGTTGTCGGCATGACTTCGGAAAATGGTGATGCCAATACCCAAGCAGCCGTGAGTACAATTTTAGGATCTGTCAAAGAAAAACAAGCTTTCGGTATATTTGAGGCAGGCGGTGGTAATGATGAACCCACTTATCCTCTACAGAAGAAATTGCGAGATTTAGGATTGACATCAGCCTTTCCCGCAATTCAAATCAAAGAAACTCCCGGCGAAGGAACCTACAAGCTGTGTGAAGAAGCAGGAACCGACTTAGGACAATTGGTGATGCGCGATCGCAGCATCAAACAAATGAAATCCCTAGGCGCGGATCTCGACAAAGCTTTAGGCAGAATCAGTGGTGGACTTTACATTATCACCGCCAAAAAAGGTGATGTGTCCAGTGCCATGCTTGCTTCATGGGTAAGTCAAGCCAGCTTCAAACCATTAGGAGTCTCCATCGCTGTAGCAAAAGATCGAGCAATAGAATCACTGATGCAAGTTGGCGATCGCTTCGTCTTAAACGTCTTGGAAGAGGGTAACTATCAACGCTTAATGAAGCACTTCCTCAAACGCTTTGCCCCTGGTGCTGATCGCTTTGAAGGAGTAAAAACTCAAACAGCCGTAAACGGTACTCCCATCCTGACTGATGCTTTAGCTTACATGGAGTGCGAAGTGGCAAGTCGGATGGATGGCGGCGATCATTGGCTTGTCTACAGCACAATCGATGAAGGAGCGGTAAGTAAGCCAGACGCTTTGACTGCAGTGCATCATCGAAAAATTGGCAACCACTACTAAAAAGTTAGGAGTGAGGAGTTCAAAACTAGAAGTTACACGTTAGGAGTTAGATTTGTTGATTCCTCACTCTGGATTGATTGCTCACTCCTCATTCTTTATTTACTCCTCATCCTAAAAGCTATGACTTCTTCAAAACCTCGTGACGTTCAGGTTCTCCCTATTGGTACTGATACAACAGTACTGCGATCGCGCAGTTGGACGCGCCTCAGATTTGAGATTGAATATGCCCTTGCTAAGGGGACAACTGCCAATTCTTATTTGATTCAAGGTGATAACATTGCCCTCATTGATCCTCCTGGAGAAACGTTTACAGAAATTTTCCTGGAGGCGATGCAGAAGAGGTTTGATGTCAAAGCAATTGATTACGTCATTCTCGGACACATCAACGCCAACCGTGTAGCCACTTTAAAAGCTGTACTTGAAGTTGCACCTCAAATAACCTTCGTTTGTTCCAATCCAGGAGCAATTAATTTGCGGAGTGCTTTGGAAAACCCAGATTTGCAAATTCTCGTCATGCGGGGTGAAGAAACTCTCGATTTGGGGAAAGGGCACGATCTGCAATTCATTCCCACTCCCAACCCCCGCTATCCAGATGAACTTTGCACCTACGATCTGCAAACTGAAATTCTTTATACAGATAAGTTCTTTGGCGCACATATTTGTGGGGATCAGGTATTTGATGAAGGTTGGGAAGCATTTCATGAAGACAGGCGCTATTACTTTGATTGTCTGATGGCTCCCCATGCCCGACAAGTAGAAACAGCGCTCGATAAACTTTCTGACTTACCTGTGCGAATGTATGCTACTGGGCACGGACCTTTGGTACGCTATAGCTTAATTGAACTCACAAAAGCATACCGTCAGTGGGGTAAGCAGCAAACTTCTCAAGATATGACAGTAGCCTTAATTTATGCTTCAGCTTACGGGAATACGGCGACTTTAGCCTCTGCGATCGCTCGTGGCATCACCAAAGCTGGGATTGCTGTCGAATCAATTAACTGTGAAGTTGCTGAGCCTGAAGACATCCGTGCTGCGGTGGAGAAAGCGGCTGGGTTTATTATTGGTTCCCCCACCCTCGGCGGGCACGCACCAACTCCAATCCAAGTAGCCTTGGGGATTGTTTTATCTACTGCCTCCAATACTAAACCTGCTGGTGTTTTTGGTTCCTTTGGTTGGAGTGGAGAAGCTGTAGATTTAATTGAAGGCAAACTCAAAGATGCAGGGTATCGGTTCGGTTTTGATACTATCCGAGTTAAGTTCAAACCCAACGATGTCACCTTACAAATGTGTGAAGAAGCTGGCACCGACTTTGCTCAAGCATTGAAGAAAGCGAAAAAAGTGCGATCGCAAAGTCTGCCAGCGACGGCAACCGAACAAGCAGTTGGACGAGTTGTTGGTTCGCTGTGCGTAGTTACAGCCAAGCAGGGTGATGTATCAAGTGCGATGTTAGCCTCTTGGGTATCGCAAGCAAGCTTTAATCCTCCCGGTTTAACAATAGCTGTTGCCAAAGATCGTGCATTGGAAACGCTGATGTACTCTGGAAACGGGTTTGTTCTGAATATCCTTAAAGAAGGCAATCATCTAGGGTTGATGAAGCATTTCCTCAAACCCTTCACCCCAGGGCAAGACAGATTTACAGATGTCGCCGCCGAACCAGCCGAAAACGGCTCTCCCATTCTTACTGATGCTCTAGCTTACCTTGAATGCTCAGTAAAAAGCCGTATGGAATGCGGGGATCACTGGTTGGTTTATGCAAATGTAGACAATGGTAAAGTCTTAAATGCCGAAGGTGTCACAGCAGTTCACCAAAGGAAATCAGGAACTCATTATTAGTAGTAGGGGTGGGTTTAAGATAAAGAACATCGCTAATCGAACACAACATCTTAGAAAACCCGCCCTTACAAAACCGCCAAGACGCCAAGAACGCCAAGTTTGAAGATCAAGAAGATAGGTAATCTTACATTCGTGTTGGGAGTAGCTTCACAAAAACGGACAACCGTCTTCGCACTCGCTCTCGCCAGGTGTAAACTTCCCCCAGCAGACAAGCGCCTCCGATCAAGGCGGTTGATCTGTCGTGTTGTTGCAGCGTTGTAAGTAAGTCTCAAAATGCTTCTTTGATCGTCGTTTGAGCGTGAGAGATGCACATTAATGGAAGTCCCTGTTTGTCCTGACATCTCCCAACCCTTAGGTTTAATCCACATGCACATCTTCGCTCAGGAGCTACTCCCTTCCCGTACAAGATTACCTATTTTCTTAATTTTCTTTCTTGGCTCTCTTGGCGTCTTGGCGGTTTTAGTCTGCAAACTTTACAAACTAGCTTGGGAGTGCTCCAAGCCACAACAGCTTTGATTGGTGTGGGAACAGTCGCAGGTGTAGCACTAACAGCAGTCAATCTACATCAGACACTCAAGTTAAGAAAAGAAGTAGAGCAAATGCGGGTGGAGGTCAAAAATGGCTTTATTGATTTGAAACAAGCTTTAAAAGACCAAGGAGCAGAAATTAGGCAATTAATTGAGGAAGTAGCCCAAGATATCAAATTTGAACAACATCGCACTATTTTAATTCGGGCGTATGGGCTGTTTATCCAGGCTATGAACCGCTTTCGCTCAGCGATGCAATTTCAGGACATTAGCCGGAGAAACGCTGAGATTGATAGTGTTAGAGGAATGTTATTTGAAGTTTTAGCAGATTACACTAATCCTCATTTATTATCAGAAACTTGTGCCGCTGGACAACTTCGCAGACTGGAATGTTCTTGGGTAATTGAACAAGCGATTGTTGTCACGTATCAAGTACAGAATGAGGTTTCAGCTATTAGTGAGCGCTTCTCTCAATTGCAAGATAAAATTCGTCATGATGCTCTGAGTGTGATTAATCGTTGTGAATCACATGACGAACTTGATTTTCTCTTTCCAGAAATTACCCGGATTCAGAAGCATGATTTAGTACTATTGGATTCGTGGCACAATCATGTTTCTTGGATACAATCTCTTCCGTCATCAGATTTACAACTGTTAAGTAGTTCTGGCTTAAACACTTCAGAAATCGTTGTAAGTTCAGAGGTTAATCAAACCACATCAGCTGATTCAGTACCACCCGAACAATTAATACATGAAGAGTTAGCACAAAAGTCTCATTTCCAATCTTTACGTGACCAGTTATTATTTATATTCAAGCCTGAGCTACGTCGGGAGTATGAATTTTATATTAGTCAACAAGCTAAAATTTCAGGTTATAGAACATTAGTTACTTCTAATTTAGAACAAGCATCTGACTTAACTGTTGCTAATCTTTATTCTTACTTTAATATCCGAGATGAATCAAAAGATGTAGTAAAAGAAGTTACATCCAACCGAAAATTTTAGCACAAATTACACGAAGTATAGCAGTGTGATTACCTCCTTTGAGCCAAAAGGTAAAAGAGAAAGACTTATCTGGTAAGCCTTTCACCTATCTCAGATGGTAGCTTTATTTCGGTGATCGGCATACTAGGCGCTCATTCGCTTTTCCAAGTACTGCCCAATCATCAGCTGCTCCCCAGCACGAGAGATGATCGATTGGCGCGTGCGGTATTTACTGCCAACAAGTCTTAATTCTTCTTCAAATACTGAACCGTTGTATTCGGTACGCAAGCACAAAGTTTTGGGGTTGGGGAAGTAATACTGGGCGGTGACTGGTTTGGGTGTGGCAAAACCGCGATCGCGATACAATGTACTTCCTTTAACCCCAAATAGTGTTGAACCTTTAGACTCCTTTTTTCCCGTAACTGAATCCGTATTCCAAGTCACTTCAGCACCAAAAGTTAAACTGACTGAATCTGGCAAACCATGCATCTGCGCCATTGAGTGCAATTCATCGCATCCCGCTTCTAAAAATCGGCTAGTGATGATACTAACCATTTCCTTCGTTTCGCCTTCAGGTAGAGTATAGTATCGCCTTTCCGAACGCCATACCCCTACAGATTCTTGAAAAAACGTCGCCAATAAAGCTTCGTCAGAGATAAGTGCAGTTTTTAACTGTGATGTCATTGATAACCTTCCTTACTATGAAACGACAATTAAGTGTTGAACGTTAATACACTAGGTCTGTACCAAATACCAGAGTTGTTTATATTTCTTAATATAAAGTAGAGATTTTGAGAATTACTGGTAGTTTTGTTACAACACGATCTAGAAAATGGGTAATCAGAAGTAGAGAATGGGGAAATGAGGGAAGAAGAGCGTTGGATAAAATTCTTTTGCCAAATACCTAAGACTCTTTGTTCATAAGCAGTTTGAACAGCTTATGTTTTTGCAAAGAGTACAAACGGTTAATTAGTGTTTCTCAACCTATACCTTTGGATAGATTTAAGTAATTTATGGTGATAAATAGTTAAAAAAAGCAATTCTTATTGAAAAAACAAGCAGAAGCGTGATTTTCAGCGTTGTAACTCTAATTTTTTGAAGATAACATGGAAAATAGTTACTTAGAAGCTTCTTACACTGCGCTGGGCGTCAGTTTTTTATGGACATTCAGTTAATCAACATCGGTTTTGGCAACATCGTGTCTGCTAACCGAGTCGTTGCCATTGTCAGTCCAGAGTCCGCTCCGATTAAGCGAATCATTACCGATGCACGGGATAGAGGTCAATTGATTGACGCAACTTATGGTCGTCGTACTAGGGCTGTAATTATTACTGATTCCAGCCACGTAATTCTTTCAGCAATTCAACCGGAAACGGTAGCGAATCGCTTTGTTGTGTCCCGAGAGCATCAAGGTGTAGATAAAGCAGTAGATAATTGATAGGGCTTTGCTGAAATGAAAGCCCTCTGCTCAAATTTATATGTCCGTTTTTGAGCCAAAAAAATGAGTTCGGCACGTGCATAACTTGTTCGTGTCTGTTTTCATGTCTGAAAAAGGATTGAGGCAACAGTCGTTAACCAAATAGGTTTCCATATGTATCACTTCAGTCTGATCTCATCAGACAGTTGAGATTTTTTATATCAGTTGCTTTGATAACGGACTCACCTTATATTCAGCACACAAGTATACTGGAATACCAAATAATAGAATATCCATACTCATATACTTGGCAAAGAATCTCTTCCTCCCTAGAATTTTAATACTTCTAAGGATGGGATGATACTAGTATAGGAAAAACAGATGTCAGCAAATTGAATGCACGATCGCCTATTCTTGTTACATCAGTAGTAGTATGTGAATTAGATTATCTTTTGGTTACCCAGACTACAAAATCTATTAGTTAGTAGTCACTGTACCAGCGAAAAAGCTCAGAACTAATAAATAATGTCTATTGATTCATAAGTTGAGCGGATGATGCAAGTTTTATCAATTGAGAGTGGTGCTTTTACCAAGGAATGCACGCCTAAAGGCAGGCTTATTGTTTTAACTGGTCCCAGTGGTGTTGGGAAAGGGACTTTAATGCGATCGCTTCTAAAACGTCATCCGGAGCTATATTATTCTGTTTCTGTGACGACTCGTTCTCCTCGCCCAAGAGAAATCGATGGCAAAGATTATTACTTTATTAATCGTAGCCAGTTTGAACAAATTTTGGAAAGAGGCGAGTTATTGGAATGGGCAGAATTTGCAGGCAATTACTACGGTACCCTTCGAGAATCTGTACTCAACCAAATTCATTCTGGCAAATCAGTTGTGTTAGAAATTGAACTGGAAGGGGCAAGGCAAATCCGCGAAACATTTCCCAGCGCCCTGAGTATTTTTATTTTACCGCCATGTCTCTTGGAATTGGAGAATCGGTTACGCAGTCGCGGACAGGATTCTGAAGAAGCGATTTGCCGTCGTTTACAACGCGCCCAAGAAGAAATAAATGCGGCTGATGAATTTAATATTAAAATCGTCAATGATGATTTTGAAACTGCTCTCAATTCTCTTTCAGCAGTTTTGTTTGAATCACATGAGCATTCAGCTATTAGCTGAATGCTGATTAAAATTAGCAATTAACTAATTGCTAATTGCTAATTGCTTAGCTGAGTAATAAACAGTAAGGAGTTGATTATTAATCACTATTAACTTCTCACTCCTTACTGATCATTAACCTGCTATATTTAGGATTCTTACTAGATTACTAGTTATCAAATAAGCAACGACTGCACCACCAAGACCACCAATTAAGAAGGCACTAGCGAAGTTGTTCCAGCCTTCTCCAGATTTAAAAGAATCTGGAGGATTTGGGACAGTGACGGTAGCAACTGGTGGGAGAGGATTGCTACTGGCATATAAGGATAGAGTAGCAGTCAGAATCACAACAAAGCCAAAGGTTGCCAGCAACCCAGCTAAATCGGCTCTATCTGTATCCCGCAGGGGACCAAACGTAGCAAATGGTCCAAATAACCAGTAACCGTGAGCCATGCCAACTTCTAGACCCCGTCTGTAGGTCGTTAGACCTGGGCGATAAGCTGGTAAGTTACCGATAAACCACTTGGCTAAGGGAGAAGCATTAATTGGCGTTTCCAGATTTCCTCGCTGTGAATCGCGCCATTCTGGAAAGACGACTTCCTGGTTTCTGGGATCGCTTGGACGGTTTTTTGATGCATCTATTGCTTGAACCATAATGTATATTTACCCCTAAACAGCACTTACGCATTTTTAATTATTAATAATAATTGATGCAAAAAAGCCATTTTTGCCAAGTAAGTTTAGAAAAATTAATTTATCAAGAGAGAACAAAGAATATATATCTCAGAATGAGAGAGTTGATGAGCGTTGTCAAGTAAGTAGGATACATATGTCAATATCTTCGGACTGATATATTTCATCCGGAAGACTTTGCTTTTCGGAAATACAACAAGCGAGCGTTCTAAACTGGGTAAAAGTCCACACCTAATGGCAGTACAAATCCCACTAATTGCATTCTGATTTCTTCTTCAGCTTTTACTGAAAATTAAACTCGTAAGCCAGTGATTGCATTACGAGTTTAAACTTACTGGCTCTGATTAAGAGTGATAAATTGAAAGTATTTATTTCTAAAACATCATCACTCAAGAGCAAATAATTAGTTTATGGCAGTGGATGGAAAAGTAGGTCGGGGAACCAGTTGTTAAACAGTATCAACAGAACAGCAGTCAGTATCAAATTGACAAACAATAAAACTGGTGCCAATGAGAGATATTTAACGAAATAATTTGGTTGCATGAGTTTTTACGCCCAAATAAGTGAGTTGTTGGCAATTAGCTATTAGCTTTTGGTTACTAGTTATTTTATTAACCACTATCCACTATCTATTAGCTGTTAGCGTGGTGAAATGGTGATTTCTTCATCTTTAGCTGTTAATTCGCCTGACAGCAATTCTTTTAAAGCTGCTGCTGGCCAAGTAAAGCCTGAAAGCATTAGCGGCAATACTTTCGGCACGTCAAGCACGATTTCCTTCAATTCCACGTCAATGCCTTCTTTTTTGATTGCTATCAGATAGGCACGACCTACCCAACCAATCCAACCGGCGATGTACAGAAAGAGAATGCCTGGGATCAGAAAGTCACCAGCACTGCTAAGACGACCATCGGTTATCAGATGGGGAAGCCCTTCAGGACCGCATAATGCCTCGGAATAACGCTCAAATCGCTTTTCTCCTGATGCTGGATCGGAAGTGGTATTCCGAGCATCTTGTGCCCTTGCCTGAAAGGCAGGAGAATCAGCGCAACGTACAAGATCAGCACCTTCTGCTCGGGCGGATGGTGCAAGATTGAACCAAAGACAAATCGCTAAAATCAGAGCAAACAAGCGTCGCATAGGATTGTTTCCTTGTATGACGGAACAAAGTTTTTTTGTACAAAACGAAGCGGCTTGTACAACTTTCGAGAAGCGGGGATCGCTTTTTATAGCCATAGATAGAGGTGAAAGAACACTTCTATCAAATGCAAACTTGATGGATGTTTAATCCACCACGATGAAATCAGGTTAAACTAGGATTTTGTCAGGTGTCAATCTGACATATTTGCCTATATTTTCTGTTATTTTGTCGTGTTTTTAGCATATGGAAATCATACTCTCGCCCGTGTACCGAGTAAAGTTTAAGTCAATAAAAGTTTAAGTTTCTTAAAAATAAAAGCAGGGGAGTGGAGAGGAGGCAGTTGCGTGCAAGGGTTACGCCTGTTGAACTTTCTGATCTGACTTGAAGCTGTTCCTTAGTTACATAAAGAAAAATGATAAAGGACAAATGACAAATGTCAACCGTTTTAGCTATAGAAACGAGCTGTGATGAAACTGCTGTTGCGGTTGTTAAGAATCGTCAAGTTTGTAGTAGTATTGTTGCGTCACAAATTCCACTTCATCGGCAGTACGGCGGAGTTGTACCAGAAGTGGCGTCTCGACAGCACCTGGAAACAATAAATGGAGCGATCGCTCAAGCCCTAGAACAAGCAGAACTAGACTGGCTTCAAATAGATGGTATTGCGGCAACTTGTGCGCCTGGACTGGTAGGGGCCTTATTAGTAGGGTTAACGGCTGCTAAAACCCTGTGTGTAGTCCATAACAAGCCATTCGTAGGAGTTCATCACCTTGAGGGTCATATTTACGCAACGTATTTGAGCGAGCCAACTTTAGAACCACCCTTTTTGAGCTTGCTCGTCTCTGGCGGACATACAAGCTTGATTTACGTCAAAGATTGTGGTGTGTATGAAACTTTAGGGGAAACTCGTGATGATGCAGCAGGTGAAGCCTTTGATAAGGTGGCGCGTTTAATGCATTTGGGATATCCTGGTGGACCAGAGATAGATCGCTTAGCACAAATCGGTAATCCCCAAGCTTTTGCCCTGCCATCCGGAAAAGTTTCCTTACCGAGTGGAGGTTATCATCCGTATGATGCGAGTTTTAGTGGGTTAAAAACAGCAGTGCTGCGACTTGTACAGAAGTTAGAGAAGAATGGGCAGCCAATGCCAGTGGCAGATATTGCGGCAAGCTTTCAAGAAACAGTAGCGCTAGCACTCACCAAAAGGGCGATCGCTTGTGCCCTTGACTATGGTCTTTCCACCATTGCCGTAGGTGGAGGTGTAGCAGCTAACAGTGGATTAAGAAAACACTTACAAGCAGCCACAGCCCATAACCTGCGGGCAATATTTCCCCCTCTGAAATTTTGCACTGACAATGCTGCCATGATTGGCTGTGCTGCCAGCGATCATCTCAACCGAGGTCATATCTCCCCTCTTTATCTCGCCGTCCAGTCTCGATTAGCACTGTCTCAGGTGATGAAATTGTATCAACACCAGGTAGAAGATGCTTCTCCTCACTTTTCCTACTGATGTTGGGCAACGATACACCGGATGTGAGTAGCGACTGCATCTGGCTGCTCTAACATTGCCAAGTTTCCACAATCAGGAATTTCAATAACATTGTCGCCACAATATTGGAACAGAGGGTGAAAACTAGCTAAATGACGGACATACTTGGGTTCCATAATCTTGTCTTCCGCACCTGCGAGGAAATAAACAGGCTGCTTAAGTTGGGAGACAAGCTGGGGTAAGTGGTTAATTTCTTCTTCTGTCGTAGAGTCTAGCAATGTTCCCAAAGCAGCTTCTGGATCGGCGACGACGAAATCAATCACTCTCTGACGCGCCCAGTAGCGCTCTAAAGGACGTGCAACACTATTTCTAGAAAAGAGGAGATCGATTAAAGGCATCTGGCTTAGCCATCGAGGGCGGACTTGCAAAAATCGCTGCCCCGCCACACGAAACTGCTCGAAAGCTTCTTTCAGATAAATGCCACCACCTGCGTTGATACAGATGACTCCCTTAACACAGTTGGGGTATTCGGCAGCTTGCCAAAGAGCGATCGTGCCTCCTAGAGAGTGACCGATGAGCCAAGCACTGGTAATATTCAAATTTTGTAGAAGATCTGCTAAATCTTGAGCATAGGCAAGTGGAGTATAGAGAGAATCGAAGGAATTAGCACCCGTGTGATTGTATGTGGAAGTCAGGCTAAAAGAAGTTTGTTCGCGACTATAATCAGTTTTTGCCTTAGATTGGGACTCCCCAAAACCCCTCAAATCATAAGAAAGGCACTGAAAATCAACTGATAGGCGGGAAATCACAGGTTGCCAGTATCCACGGCTGCTGAGCCAACCGTGAACAAACACTAAAGTGTGGGGATTCCCAGTGGGAGCAGTGAGTTCGTATGCGTGTGAAACGCCTAAGATTTCAATCGTTGCCATACTTCTATCGTACATTGAAAGGGGAGTAGGGAGTAGGAAGTCGTTATTGGTTAAGAGTTAGTCGATAGTGATTTAGTAGAACAACCGACAACTACTTCATGTACCCAGCAACCTCTGGCGTACCCCTTCAGCAATTTTGTGACCTAAATATTCAGGAATTAGGCTTTCATTAGGTCCAAGTAAATAAAGAATCAGACGTGTACGTCCGCGCCAAACTAACAAATTGGCATTGACTACCAAAAGGTCTTCTTGCCAAATAGCGTACATGACTTTATAAAATAATCCAGGTTGGTTATCGGCTTCAACCACTAAAGCAGGAAGATGGAATACAGGATCGACATAGAACTCGGTTTGTACCTGTTCTAAGCCTGCGTCAAGGTTGAATTCCACCGCCAGCATTTCTTCTACTTCAAACCGATCAGCTAAAGCCTCGCGAATGGCACGCGAGACATTTTCTGCAGTTTTGTCAGTGAGGGCTTCACTACCACGAGAGACTAGCAGTTTAATAAAAACTAACATTGGCGGTCGGATCTGTCCGTATAGACTTAAACCGTGGATTGTCAATCCATAAGCCGCTAGCACACCAAAAATATCGCTGAGCAGAAAAGACTGGTTGCGGTAAGCAAAATGCAGGGCAGTTTTGCCACTTTCCGATTTCATCTCAATAATGGCGCGTCGGGTTTTATAGAGACGATAGGCGAGCCGCAAATTTTGCAGTTGGATCTCACTGCTTACAAATTGCTCATAAAACTGAGGAAACCCTCGGTTAAAGCGTTTTAAAAGTTCCAGTGTAGAAGATTTTAAACCAGAAGCCATTTTTGAGGTTTCATAAAGATTTTTCAAAATAATCCAATTTTGCCAAATGCACTACATAAGAAAGCATCAGTGCTGAGTCCTAAGTTAACTCCTATGCCTAGCGAGGGCTAACCCCTGACGCTCCTGACGCTCGTTCCGACGCTCCTTCGTCGCTAACGCTACCGCTGACGCTCGAGGACTCGCTAACGCTTCGAAGATCGCTAACGTCGCTAACGCTGCGCTAACGGGTGACGCTCGTGCCGACGCTCCTGACGCTCGTTCTTCGCTACCGCTAACGTCGCTAACGCTGCGTTCGCGCAGCGTCTCCCCTTGAGAGAAGATCGCCAGATGCCTGCTGCGGGAAACCCTCAAAGCAGCACTGGCTCCTCCTTACGACTTCTCTCCACACGGCGCTAGCTCCTCAGGACTACTGAATACATACTCTCAAATCCAGCCTTTTTGGTGAATTTCTCCTAGTTTCCACAACATAATGTTAAAGTTGAAAATGATTGGTATAAGACTAACGCTCTCCTTTGTGCTGCTAGATTAAAAGTTCCATCACACCCAGAAAGTTTTGAGTGTATTGGTTCGTAGATTGGTTGCACTAGTCAGGGTGAATCAACACTCTTGAGCGTGGAAACCAATTCAGTTATACTACCCGAACCACGTTGGCATGGGTTTTTGGAAAACTTGGTTTAGTACTTCTGAAGCAGCAGAGACAAACAGGACGACTCCCTTGGAACAAATGAGCACAGAAGCTGTGGGTGATTCTACCCCTAGTAGTGAGCGCATTGTTTTCAGCACTGAGCGAGATATCGACCTGTATGAACTCGAAGAACTGTGTGATGCGGTCGGTTGGTCGCGTCGTCCCCTAAGAAAAGTCAAAAAAGCTATTGAGCATAGTTTTCTCGTAACCACTATGTGGCAAGTGCGAGGAAGCAAAAGGCGGCTCATTGGTTTTGCACGTGCTACTTCAGATCATGCTTTTAATGCCACTATATGGGATGTCGTGGTTCATCCAGACTTTCAAGGTAAGGGGCTAGGCAAAGCATTGATGAAATATATACTTAAAAAGCTGAGGAGCGAAGAGATTAGCAATGTCACCCTTTTTGCCGATCCTCACGTTCTAGACTTCTACCGGGGTTTAGGCTTTATGTCCGATCCAGAAGGTATTAAAGGTATGTTTTGGTATCCTCATTAATCCCGAATACGAATAAGAAGCTCTATTCATTAGGGGTGTTGGGGCTTGCAGCTGTAAGTTAATTTCTTTGCAGATCTATGCATTGCTCCGGATTTTGTGTAGGTATTCTTTAATTATGTTAGAATTGTATTATGCTTAACTAGTGCTTTGATAGCAACGCTCAGTTAGGTGTGAAACCTAGAGGACACGTACTACGAACTAGTTTTACAAATTAAATAAACTTTAAGTCTCGTACTGGAAATTGTTTCAGTATCTTTAACTGGGAATTAGTGGTCAAGGAACCGGAGTTACGAAGCTATGGAACCAAGCTTAAACGCATTACGAAATTGAGCAAACTTATACCGTGGAGTTGGACTTACCCATATTTATCGGTTATTGCCTAGATATGTATAAGTTTTTAGAAGCGACTAATCCGGAATGCCGCCACACGGAGGATCGGGACTTACACGCATCTTTAAATTCGGCACAAGTGACAGAGCAACATATTAGTAGTAGGGTGGGAACCATCCGAAATTAGATGCCTGTGGACAGTCAGGAGCCGACGGGCGCTGGTTGAAGCAGGAATTGTTGAACGATGTCTTATGATGTCTAG
>JAQYWP010000528.1 GCA_029379285.1 Rhizonema sp. PD38 | reverse complement strand
CTCTAATCCCAAACCCGGTTTAACTGGAGGAAGAGTGCTGATAGTGGGCGATCGCCTCGGGTTATTGGATTCAGTAATCAACGTGTCGGGAGATACTCGTGGGGGTAAGGTTGTGGTGGGAGGCGATCAAAGTAGAGGAATTCCTCTAGCGAGTGCAACCTATATTAGTCCCACCACAACCATCAATGCAGATGCCTTAACTAGAGGTAATGGTGGACAAATTACTGTTAATTCCACTCAATCAACTCGTGCCTATGGTAATTTGAGTGCGCGGGGTGGAAAACTTGCGGGGAATGGAGGCTTAATTGAAACATCAGGAGGTAATTTCCTTGATGTCGCTGGTATTCATGCTGATGCTAGTGCAACAAAGGGTTCGGGCGGTATTTGGCTTCTCGATCCGCGCAATGTCACTCTTGCCTATACAACATCGACTGGTTCGTTTAGTAATGGCGATCCAAATATATTCACACCCAGTGGTGAGAATGCAGTTGTCAATATTCCAGATATTACAAACCAACTGAATGCCGGCACTAACGTCACAATTACCACAAGTGGCGCGGGAATTCAGGAGGGAAATATTATGGCAAATGGGTTTGGCATTGTGACGGAAAATACAAATCCCGTCACCTTAACTTTACAAGCTAATAAGGAGAAGTTACTTTAATCTCCTCTGAAACCCATCCTACTAGTTTGGAGACTACTCCTATCTGCCGCCAATTAAGTTTTGATTGACAGTTCTCCTGTAACCATATCTTTGCTTAATTGTCAAGGAGAAACTTCCGGTAAAAAATGAAAAATCTTGTATAATTAAACTCACAATAAAGGATTTAAAGTTACGTTAAAACAGTTGGCTTCAGCTATTAAGATGACGACTAACTGGATACATTTTTTAGGGAATTTTCTGATTTCTCGAGATTTTATACCTCACGGACATTGCTACCTTTGGAAGCCAGAGTTAGTAGGGCTTCATGTCATAGCAGATACGTTGATTGCACTTGCCTACTATTCTATTCCAGTGATGTTGGTTTATTTCGTCCGCACCAGACGAGATGTACCTTTCGACTGGATTTTCTGGTTGTTTGGAATATTTATCATTGCTTGCGGCACTACCCATGTCATGGAGGTGTGGACGCTTTGGTATCCTACTTATTGGTTATCAGGGTTAGTTAAAGCCATCACAGCTTTTGTCTCTGTATTTACTGCTTTAGAACTAGTATTGTTATTACCTAAGGCACTGGCTTTACCTAGCCCCGCTCAAATAGAGGCAACAAATGTAGCTTTGCTTAACGAAGTCATCGAACATAAGCGTACAGAGGAAGCTTTGGGCAAAGTACTTGACGAATTGGAAATTAGGGTTCAAGAACGGACTGCACAATTAATCAGAATCAATGAATCGTTACAGGGAGAAATCACCGAACGCAGGCGCGTAGAAGAAGCGTTGCGAGAGAGTGAAGAACGTTTTCGCGCTATATTCAATCAAGCAGCTGTTGGCATTGCTCAAGTCGCTAGGGATGGTTGGTGGTTATTAGTTAACCAGAGGCTTTGTGATATTGTCGGGTACACGCAAGAGGAGATGCGATCGCTCTGCTTCCAAAATCTCACTCACCCAAACGATCTGGATACGTATTTGGAATACGTTAATCAGATGTTAGCTGGTGAGATTCAAACTTACTCCGTAGAACAGCGCTATTTTCGCAAAGACGGTGTCATGATTTGGATTCATCTTACTATGTCTTTAGTCAGCGAATCTTCTCAGGAGCCCAAGTATTTTATTGGTGTCATTCGAGACATAAGTGACCGTAAGCGGATGGAGGAGGCTCTGGGGGAAAGCGAACAGCGATTTCGTTTGATGGCAGATACTGTTCCAGTGATGATCTGGGAATCCGGTACTGATATGCTTTGCAATTATTTTAATAAAGTCTGGTTAGAATTTACTGGACGAACAATCACACAAGCAATGGGCAACGATCAGTTTCTTTGTGTTCATCCAGAGGATAGGGAACTTTGTTTACAAACTTACATCAATGCCTTTGATACTCAACAAGAGTTCACAATAGAATACCGTCTCTTACGGTTTGATGGTGAGTATCGCTGGATTTTAGATACGGGCATCCCACGATTTACTCTAGATGGCAGGTTTGTCGGCTACATTGGCTCAGGTGTAGATATCAGCGATCGCAAGCAGGCAGAAGAGCAGATTCAAGCATCGCTTATAGAAAAAGAAGTGCTTTTGAAAGAAATTTATCACCGAGTCAAAAACAATTTACAAGTCATATCTAGTCTCCTCAACCTGCAATCTGAGTATATCGAGGACAACCGCGATTTGGAAATATTCCGACAAAGCCAGATGCGGATTGAATCAATGGCCCTCGTTCATGAGAAGTTGTATCAAGCTAAAGACTTATCAATGATTAATTTTGGTGACTATATTCGAGATTTAGTTGCCAGTTTATTTAGTTCATATGAGGTGAATACAGATGCGATCACTCTCACCATAAATATCGATGATATTTTCCTTGGTTTGGATGTAGCAATTCCTTGCGGTTTAATTGTCAATGAACTTGTTTCCAATTCTTTAAAATATGCTTTTCCTACCAACCAATACGGAAAAATCCATATTTTTATGCTTTCAAATAATGATAATCAATTTACCTTGAGCGTGAGCGACGATGGAATTGGTGTACCATTATATTTTGATATCAAAAACATCACAACATTAGGTTTGCAGTTAGTAGATGCTCTAACTCATCAACTTTCTGGTAATCTTGAACTGAACAGAAATTCTGGATTGGAAGTAAAAATTATATTTCCAATATTAGGGAAAATTTGAAACCATATCAAAAATGAAAAACACAAAAATTTTAGTTGTGGAAGATGAAGGTATTGTTGCTAAAGATTTGCAAAATCGCTTAAAGAAAGTTGGCTATATTGTCCCAGCTATCGCTTCTACTGGAGTAGAAGCAATTCATCAGGCAGCAGAAATACTTCCAGACTTAGTGTTGATGGATATCAAATTAAAAGGAGATATAGACGGTATAGAAGCGGCTTGGGAAATCCACAATCGATGGAGCATTCCTATCATCTATCTTACTGCTTACGCGGATGATAGCACGTTGGAGCGAGCAAAAAAAACACAACCCTTTGGCTATTTACTTAAACCTTTTAAAGAAAGGGAACTCTACACCACTATTGAAATAGCTCTTAATAAAGATAAGTTAGAAAAGCAATTAAAAGAAAATAAACAATTTTTGACGACAGTTATTAAAAGTATAGATCATGGTGTAATTGCCAGTGATGCTCAAGAATTAGTCACTTTTATGAATCCTGTTGCTGAAAAATTGACAGGATGGAAGCAAGAAGAAGCTATAAGAAAAGATGTATCAGAAATATTTAAAATTGTCAATATGGAAAATCGTATTCTTGTAGAAAATACTCTCAAAATTTTTTTCCAGAAAGAGAAGATGTTTTGCTCACAAGAAGATGTTATTCTCATTTCTAAAAATGGTATAGAAACACCAATTAATAATAGAATTACACCTATTGAAAATGATACAAATAATCTGATAGGATTCGTGTTATTGTTTCGAGATATTACCGAACACAAACTAGCTATTGAGGCACGAAGGGAGCAAGTTGTTCAAGAGCAAATTGTTCTACAATTAGAACAACTCAATCAAGTGAAAGATGACTTTCTAAATACTGTTTCTCACGAACTGCGAACTCCTCTATCCAATATTATCATGACACTTCAAATATTAAAAAATATTTGTACTAACAAGCAGGAGCAGCGCTATCTAGAAATTTTACAATCTGAATGTAATCACGAACTCGATCTCATCAACGATCTACTAGATTTACAACGCATAGACGCGACAACAACTTCTTCGTTAAACCCTGAACCATTGATGTTGCAATACTGGTTGCCTAACCTCCTAGAAGCATTCTTTGTACGATGTCAAGAAAGACAGCAAATTCTCCGGCTCAATATTCCCTCCGACATGCCACCACTCATCACAGATAGCTCCAATCTGGTACGCATTTTTTCTGAATTGCTTAATAACGCTTGTAAATATACTCCTGCTGGTGGTGAAATTATCCTCAGCGTTCACCATGTGAAAAATGAGGAATATAACGCAACTCACTCCACCATCTTTACAATCGGCAATTCCACAGAAATTCCGGCAGCAGCTTTACCAGATATATTTGAGAAATTCTATCGCGTTCCTCATGCTGATATCTGGAAACAAGGAGGTACGGGGTTAGGACTAACTTTAGTACAGAAGATAGTTGCACAACTGCACGGAACCATTGAAGTTGAAAGTAGGGCTGGATGGACTACGTTCACTCTCACGTTTTCTAATTTGTAACCATTTTCAACTACATAAATTACAGTAAAAGCATTGAGGTTGGTTTGTTGACAACAATTGGCAGCTATGAGTTAAGGGCATCCGGCTGAATGTTAGGACAAATTGTCTCTTCCGACTTGGTGGTTAAACTGTCCCATCCTGAAAGTATTGTCTTAAGTTCATTGCGCAAGCCAAATAATTCTTCAACCTGGTGATCTATCTCGAGTATTTTATCATTCAGCTTTTGTTGAATTTCATTACAAGCAGGTTTTCCTCCATCATAGACTTGGAGAATTTCACCAATTTCTTGCAAACTCAAGCCAAGGCTTTGAGCGCGTTTAATAAAGGAAAGACGGGTTAGGACAGATAATGAAAATTGCCGAAAGCCTCCCTGTGTTCGCTCTAATGACTCAAGTAAGCCCAAACTTTCGTAATAGCGAATTGTCCTAATAGGGACTCCACTAAGATCTGTCACCCGACCAATTAAAAGTAGTTTTTTATCTTTACTTAGCATAGCTGAGCAATCAACTGGTTTTGATCTAATATTATGCTCTCACTTATCAACATCTCCCGACTTCTAGCAGTTCGGAGATTATGGGTTATTTGGTAGATAACATGATATAACTATCCTAACTTCCCAAAAAAAAGAAGTGGCATCGCCACTTCTAAGAAATTCCCAGGTAGAACCTGAAATGAGTATAACCACTCTAAAAATTGTAAATCGTATAAATTTACACTTATTAACTTGAGATGCTAGTTTTTCTGAGTTTGTAAATCTGTTGAATCAGAAAGGAAAGTAGTGCGTCTGCTCGTAAATGGAGAGGGGGAATAAGGATTCAAAGAGTAATAACATCCCTTGCCTCCCCACTCCTGATTTCTAACTCCTCACTCAACCACTTCATTCACAGGGAATCTATCAATCAGTTGTATGGCACGATAAGTATTGTTAAGCAGGGATTGTGGTAAGTTAGGGACATGGGGGATTTGCGATAATAAATCCAAAGTCCGACGTAGAATTCGCACGACATCACCTTCATCCAAACTTGTATTGTCACAGAGTTCTACCCATTCGATACCTAATGCCCACTTTTCCACCAAGGCAATTAGTTCAAATTCCAACCACATAGGCAATGCTACATTATATTTATGCTGCACTTGGAACATTTTGCGGCGGATTGGTCGCAATCTGGATAATGCTTCTGCAACTTCATCACTGAGATCATAGTTAACTCTACTGTCTGGACGAGGGGTTTCTGTGACTAAAGCGGCAATTGCTGCTGCTAAATGATGGGGATCTAAGTTATCTAACTCACCGCTGGCGATTGCTAAACCTAGCCACAATTCATTCTCGCCTCGAAGTGCGGCAACAATTTGCCCTAATAGTGTAGGAAGTAAGTTATCCAGACATTCAAAGCGTTGCAAAATTTCAATGAGATGAAGAAACTCTTCCCAGTGACTTTGAGACTGTTGATCTACATGTGCTTGTAAATGTTCGATTTCGGCTTCTAGTTCGATGATCTGCGCTTTGCGTTTCATAACCGTACTAGAATTGCCGAGTTGATACAAAGGATGAGCTTCTAATTCTTGCTGTAGGGTTGCCACATGAGTAAGTTGTTCTGCAACTTCTGATGGCATGTATACAGATTCATCTGGAATGAGAATTTGTTGGGCGATCGCTACTGTTTCCCCATTGCTAAAATGTGAATTTCCTGGTATTAATGGCATCTCAGATGGTGGCAGTACGTCAGGAGGCACATTAAGGCGTGGTAATTCTGCATATAAATCCATGACATCTTCGCTTGCAGCCACGTACCAGCAATTATTTTGCCCCAAGCATACTAAATAAGGAGACTCCTCACCAGTACCTGGTGTTTTTCCCACTAACAC
>JAQYWP010000527.1 GCA_029379285.1 Rhizonema sp. PD38 | reverse complement strand
CCGACGCTCCTGACGCTCGAAGACTCGCTACCGCTTCGCTAACGTCGCTAACGCTTCGCTGACGCTCGTTCGCATGATTGCGTCTCCCCTTGGGAGAAGACTCGCTAACGCTGCGAAGATCGCTAACGCCAGTCGCCGTGAGAGCGGGCTAACCCCTTCGGGTGACGCTCGTGCCTCGCTAACGCCAGATGCCTACGGAGGGAAACCCTCCTGCAGCGCTGGTCTCACCAGATGCCTAGGTCGGGCTAACCCTCCTGCAGCACTGGCTCCTCCTCCGAACTGTCCTCAACTACGAAGCTACCTTTTATTTATAGCTCATTGACAGAACATGATATTATAAAGTAGATACGCTTTTTTAAATACGCAATTGTACCATTTTTCATGACTCAGGCGCGAAGTCTTCCGGACAGAAGCTTCTGTTTAGAGAGCTTCGTGCGGTTATGAGAATACTCTTTCCCGCAGACTTTGCATTTATGCAAAGTTGCAGCCCTTGGGAAGTTTCCCTCGGCAGACGAGTGCGCTTTAAACCGTTTTCATCCTTGGGAAGACAACCGCAAGGTTTTCAACGAGTGCTACTACAATTTCTTTTTCAAGAGTAGCCTAAGTGAAAACTCGGCTATTAAACTGATATAAAATCACCTATTAACAGATGAGGTTACCCTAATTTGTCACAGAGGACTTATGTCTACAAAGTGTATCTTAGTGATTGATGACGAAAAAAACCTGTGTACTGTTATTAAAGCTTGTTTAGAAAACATCGGACATTGGCAAGTGCTGACAACTCAATCTAGCAGCGAAGGACTGCTATTAGCGCAAACGGAACTGCCTGATGCTATTCTATTAGATGTGATGATGCCGGAGATAGACGGAATAACGCTCTTCCGACGGTTGCAAAGTAATCCGCACACCCAAATTCCAGTTATTTTGCTAACTGCTAAAGTACAAACGGTAGATTTAAATCAATTTTTACAGTTAGGTGTCGCAGGCGTCATTCCTAAACCTTTCGACCCCCTAAAACTGGCCGATCTTGTGGCAGAAATCTTAGGATGGTGATTCAACCACGATCAAGTAAGTAGTGGAGCGGAAATAACCGTAACGTGTCTTTCGACTAAGAGGAGTATAATCAATCACTCGCACCCCCACTGCCAATATTGCAAGGGCTGAGGAAAATTTTAGGTTGGGTTTCTTTCCTCAAACACCAGTCGCCTGAGGAGGGAAACCCTCCAGAGAGCGCAGGCTCCCCAACCTACCTTAAATTCAATTTTTTAGCAAAACCTACGTATTATCAGTAGATCACATTTCAGCACAACACTGGCACATTGTCCAAGCACGGTTTAATAAGCATTTCAGCTTCGGACGCGCTTCTGTTCTTAAGCAATCGCTATTAAATGAATGTCGTTTATCGCTGATTGGCGAAGGCTGAAACCCCTATTGTTACGTTCGTTTCCGCTCATTTTGTGATAAAGCTGATTATTGCCCCCACTGCCGTCTGAAACCTGACTACAAAATGTTAAGAAACAACAAAATCTACAGCACCCTCATAATTTCCTTATTTTTGTATGCTTACAGCAACAGACAAGAAGTTTAGGACAACAATCAGTTATAAATTTACAATCTACAGCACCCTCATAATTTCCTTAGTAAAAATCTCTAAAGCCTTAAGGTAGATATTCTCCGCATGTAGTGTGTCTCCGCGTCGATAACCACCCAGCAAACTTTATGTAGTTGAGGGCTATAATTTTCTCAATTTTATAAAATACAAAGAAATTTTCTCCCCTGTCCCTCTCCCTGATTTGAGAGAGGGACAGAAGAGAAGGTAAGAAAATATGTATGTGACTCAATCGAGATACTACATGGCAATGCAATTAGCTAACAGCGATGACCCTTTTTAATTTCAATTGAGCGAAAATTTTAGGATTTGTGCACGCTTACAAATTAGCCATAATGTGCGTAGCAGAAATTTGAGGTTTCAGGCGTTTTGTACAACCCTGATTTGGTTGTAGATTCACTGTATTGAGTGTTATGCATGGCTCAAAAGCTCAGAAATTGTATAGTACACATGTATGATACGTCAGTACTCAAGTTTTGAAATTTGACCTAATAATAAGGGTTTCACTCCACGTCTTAGAACTTGCGTTCACGATAAAAAGGGTTACGGCGATACCGTTGTGGCAAGGGCATCACTATTGAAGTTCATCCAGAACAGAGGGCAAGAATAGACAGATAACAAGCTGATTTTGCCCGATGGTGTTCCCTTGTTAAAATCAAAGGCTTATTAGGATGAAAGTCTTCGTTCTAGTACACTTTCCTCCTCTGGCAACCTTCTAATCAGTTCTCGAACCACATCAGTTGCTGTCCTACCAGTCTTGGCGCAATAATTTTCGAGCTTCCTGGTTTCTTCTGTTGTCAAATTTAAAGTGAGTCTCTTGACTGCCCAGCTTTTCTTAACCATATGTCTAGTCATAGTTGATACAACACTAAATTCATCATAAAAAAGTGAGGAATTTATGAGTGTGCGGAAAATTTATGGGAGTTTTATAAATTTTCGATTTTCAGTTCAACCACGACTTTTACGATCCTGTGCAAGATCTGAGCCTCTAACTAGCGGTGTAACGCAAGTGAAATATGAAAGAAACACATTTTCCTTAAATCTCTAAAAAACCTTGCTATATATGGGTTTCAAAATGTGTTTCTTAGGAGCTAACGACTAAAAAGCGATTCCTTAAATGCGCCTAGTGTCATTCAACTCTCCGACAACGACAGAAACGGGATAGGCAAAGTAAATCGCTTCTCCAAGCCGATAACTGCTCACACCCAAGCGATTCTCTGTCACATCCTCTAAAAATAACTGCCGAATTTTATCTGCATCACCTGGATTGGGAAATGATGCTTGTAGCTGTTTTTCCAGTTCCATCTCAACTGAGTAGGAATTTGTTTTAAGGTTTACCAACCCCGCTTGCTGCATGATTTTTTGGAGTTCAGTTAGAGGAAGGGCTTTTGTGTGGGAGGGATCTCGCAGTTTCTCCATGTTGTTGTAAGCTATTGCTTTATCAGGCTCTGGGGTTACATCAATGACAGCAACTCTACCTCCCAAAGTGCAAACTCGACACATTTCAGATAGCACTGCTTGGGGATTGAGAAAGTGATGAAAACTATAGCGTGTAATAATCAGTGAAAATGATGCGTCTGGGAAAGGAAGTGGTAGAACATCACCTATTTACCAAGTGAGATTTTGTAATTGCTGTTGTTGTTGCAGTAAAATCGCCCGTTCAATCATGGCTGGAGTAATGTCAATTCCTACAACATGTTTGGCAACTTTAGCAAAGGCGCAAGCTACCAACCCAGATCCACAAGCAATATCTAATACAGTATCCTTAGAAGAAACTCGTGTAATAGAATACATTAATTCAAATTCGTCTTCGTTAGAATGCTCTCGTTTATTAGTAAAGGGGATTGCTTGTTGGGTGAATTGCTCGACAGTTAAAGCGTTATGAATGCTGTTAGTCATGTAATTTGTATTACGACAGTTACTATGACTAACTGTATGTAACTGGCGATCGCATTTCTTGCACGTTCTTGCTCTATTAAGAATACGGTTGATAAAATATATGCCTGAGAGAACGTTGTGGCAGTTTCTAGCCAACAAAGTTTGGAACACAACTCAGCATCATCAGTTGATACTGACGGGGTGTCACTCCAACAATTCTTTTAAAGTGTCGGTGCAAGTGACTTTGGTGAGTAAAACCAATTTCTTGGGCTACCTGTGCGATCGCCTCTCCATTTGCTAATCGTCTCTTTGCTTGTAAAACGCGCACTTGTATAAGGTAGGCATGAGGCGGCATACCAAAACTTCTGGAAAATACCCGCGTTAGATAAAAGGGACTGCAATGGGTAAGTTGTGCAAGCTGTTCTAGTCTTATAGAATCTGCGTAATGTGCGTAGAAGTAACTTTTAATCAACTGCACAGCCTTTGTTTCCAGTCCAACTGTTCTTGCCTCAGTACCGCGAGCACTGTAGTGTTGAAACAACTCGCTCAGAATTTGCAATAGTCGAGATTCTACTTCTAGTGAGCTAGTATTTGTTTCTAAAGATACGTGGAGGTTGTAAATCTTGAGTGCTATTCCATGATCTTGAATAATTGGTGCAGCAAACGAACCTATTCCGGCATTTCCAAACGAGAGTGACTCTAACAGTCTCTGTTTGGGATACAGCATCCGATAGGTACAACCTATATTCTTTGCAGAACAATGGGCGTGAACGTCCTCCGGATTTATCAGTACAACACTCTTTTCTGGTGCTATATAAGTCTGATTACAGTTTTCAAATAGCGAATAACCCTGTTCAACAATGCCAATCGCCACTGTATCGTGGATATGGCGACTAGGTGGACGAGTTAGATAGGTGACTCTTAAGAGATCTAAGTTATCCAGATGGGGCGATCTCCAGAATTTTGTTTGTTCCTCGGTCATCAGATCCTATGACTCCTTGCTCTAGTTTATTGCCATTACGTACCATTCGGATTGAACGCTCGTTTATCCTGAACAGCAAGTAGAGAAATATTACAGCAATTTTCAAGTAAAATCTGCGTCAAAGCTCGCGCCGGGTGTAAGCTTCCCCCGGCAGACTTTGGGCGAAGCTCTGGGGAAAAGCTCGCGCCGGGTGTAAGCTTCCTTCCGGCAGACTTTCCCTTGAGAGTACTCACGGAGGCGAGTTTTACGTAAATAGACCACAGTCGTAAAGGCGTTCACGTACCCTTTCGGGAAAGCAAGCGTGACAAACAGCGTCTTCCCTCATGAGAAGGGTACGGCTGTTTGCCCCTAAATCATTTCTCTTGATGACCAATGACAAATGACGTCCCTAGCACTCTCATCATTATTTGTTTGGAAGTTTCTAATAGGTCGTCTTTTGGGACAGAAAATTTACTGCTCCTATTCGAAAAAGTTGGCTCCAGGGGTGTCACGACCGTTACGACCAACTACAGGGATCTCCAGCAGTTCATCAGTAGCTTGCCCGTTGCCGTCGTCGGTGACAGAGTTCTGGTTTCCGGGATGTCCGTTAGGGACGAAGAGCTGTGGGTGATCGAAGGGTGCTTGTTCATATCGGACTCGCTCATCAGTGAGTGACTTGAGAAAGGCTACCAGCGCCTCTTTGTCATCTTCGCTAAGATTAAGCACTGGGAGGGGTGCAGGTCTGCTTGGATTGGCGTCTCCTCCGCCCCGACTATAGAAATCGACAACTTGCCGTAGGGTCAATTGTCCGCCATTGTGGAAGTATGGGGCACTCAACTCCACATTGCGGAGTCCGGGTATTTTAAATAATCCATCTGCATTCACTGTATCGTTGGGACCGAGAGTAATATTAGGGGCTTCTCCAAAAACCGTCTGGAAGCTACCCTGTTGGGCAAGTCGCGCTTCAGAGAGCAGATGTGACTCAGGCTTCAGACCGTCATCAGCGCCTTCGCCAATGTCATTCAGGGCAGGCGTGACGCCGATATTAGAGAAGCCAGTGTCCTCATAAGACCCAAAAGGTGTGCGTGAGATTCGTCCATTTTTCTGGACGTTTGAAACTGAAGCGCTGGTGAATTCTGCTCCTGCGTGGCAGGCGATGCAACTATTTTTGAGGAAAAGATTCAAACCTTGCTGCTGCTGGGCACTCAGAGCATTGTTGTTCCCGGACTGGTACTGGTCGTAGGGCGAATTGTCTGAGACCAATGTGGACTCATACATCTGAATTGCTAACCCCATGAATAAAGAGAAGTTGTAATCTATCAGGGAGAACTGTTCGGTTAACAATTGCTCGGGATTTACTAAATTGTCTGAATCTGTTGATTGGTTGACTGATTTATTAACAATAGTCGGGTCACCGGAGTCATTCATCTTAATTAGCCGAGGAGATTTCCACCACTCTGGCCTAAAGGCTCTCTTGATCATCCTTGCGTAAGTCGTCTTAAGACCTTTTTCGGGGAAGTTGCTTAAACTACCAAGGACACTGTCATCAAGAGCCACCAACTGCTTACCGAGCGGTTGTAGTCCACGTAACTTTTTCCCATGCTCTCTTGGTAGCTCCAAGCCCTGATTAAGAGCGAGCTTATCAGCTAAATTCGAGAATGTACGACCAGTACCAGACTCCTCGACTGAAGTTAGAGGTGGTCCCACTGCTTGCGAAGCTGCTGCCGAATTTTTGAGGCTAATTTTCACCTTTTCTAGCTTTGCTCCTGGCCAACCACTTGCTTTGTAAACATAG
>JAQYWP010000526.1 GCA_029379285.1 Rhizonema sp. PD38 | reverse complement strand
GTTTTCTTTCTTTGTAAGAATCAAATTTCTGGTACAAGAATGGTATTTGCATTAGTTACTTATTTATGCATACTATTGATTGACTTTAAATCAAGTATCACTGATTTTTTGGGACGAATATCATACTCACTCTACTTAACCCATACTTGGCTCTTTCAAGTATGCTATATCCTTTTGGATAAAATTATTGACTTCTCTATTCCATTGACAAAATATTTATTCGTAGTCTTTTTAATACCTTTATCAATTCTATTTGCTTATGGCTTTTATAAATCTGTAGAGGAACCGTCTATCAATCTTTCCAAAAGGTTTGCTAAAGCTAAATATGTATAACTCTATACTTCACAGTTGAACAAAATGAGTCGAAATTGTCTCTACTATATACGTGAACCAAAGCAAGTCTCCTGGCTACTTGGAGATCGCTATGTCCGCCTAGTTATCCGCCGTGTCTTCCGTGGCGCTCCTCGTCTTGGGTGTGTTGATAAAGTATTTATCAATCTTTGCCTTGAAAAGTGCGCTCGACGCTACGTAGACATTCTGGATGAGGTGCAGGAGAGTACAAGTTAAATGGCAAAGATTCTGATTTTAATTGGTGGACATCTCTGTACTGCACCCCGTCCTCAAAAAGAGGCGGAAGCATTAGCTAATGCTAGACATCAGGTCACAGTGTGTGGCTTTTGGTTCGATCCAGAACTGGTTAAGCGCGATCGCCTTTTAGTAGCCGATAAAAAATGGAAGTTTGAACCAATCGTTGATTTTCAACCGACTCACCGCCTGAAAAATTGGGGCGTGCGACTTCAAGGGCGACTTGCCAAAGAACGATTTCAGCGATTTGGTACTTTTTCACCAACATTACTGGGTTATGGGGCAAAAGCTATGTTAAAGGCAGCTTATCAAGTTAATGCTAACCTAACTATTGTGCATTCTGAAGCAGGGCTTTGGGTGGGCAATCAACTTTTAGATAAAGGTTTTCGCGTAGGAGTAGATTTTGAAGATTGGTTTTCAAAAGACCTCTTACCTGAAGCCCTTACTACACGACCAACTGCCCAACTTGCAGCCCTTGAACGTCGCCTTGCTCGTGAGTGTACTTACTGCCTCACAACATCCCATGCAATGGCTGAAGCTATGGCTGACGCTTATCAAGAGCCAAAACCAACTGTGATTTACAACGTCTTTCCTTGGGCTGAACGGGAACAAATCGATGGTCAAAAACGCGATCGCTTGAATCCCAAAGAGCCATCAATACATTGGTTTTCCCAAACCATTGGACCTGGAAGAGGATTAGAAACTCTGTTTTTGGCTCTACCTCACCTGAAAACACCAGTAGAAATTCATCTCCGGGGAAACTATCCTGAAAGCGCTCGTCAGTGGTTGGAGGCGCTAGTGCCATGCGAGTGGCGCGATCGCATATTCATCCATCCCACCGTCCCTAATACAGAGCTGCTATCCCGCATTGCTGAGCATGATATTGGTTTAGCATTAGAATGCCCAGATATCCCTAGCCGAAATTTCACGATAACGAATAAACTCTTTCAGTATCTACAAGCTGGTTTAGCAGTCATTGCAACAAGTACATTAGGTCAGAAAGAGGTCTTATCTCAAATTCCTACAAGCAGTCGATTAATAGTCGGTGATAATCCGAAAACACTAACTCAAGCTCTCAATGATTTACTACAAAATCCAGAGAAGCTAATTGCAGCTAAATCTGCAGCTTTGCAAGCCGCAAAAGATAAATTCAATTGGGAAAGTCAAGTAGAGACTCTCTTGAGAGTAACTGAACGCGCAATCAGTAAATAACAATCGATCAAACTAGAACCATGTTTTTTCAGCAGAAAATTCGCAAGTACTTTGGACGACGATTAGGCTTACCAGAAATACCTTTTACACTTGAAAGGCTTTCATCTGTGGGGTTTCATCCTAAACAGATTTTTGATGTTGGAGCTTATCAAGGTGATTTTGCTAAATCCTGTCTAAGCCAGT
This sequence comes from Rhizonema sp. PD38, assembly GCA_029379285.1. Lineage (GTDB taxonomy): Bacteria > Cyanobacteriota > Cyanobacteriia > Cyanobacteriales > Nostocaceae > Rhizonema. The sequence continues at coordinate 4,270 of JAQYWP010000526.1, read as the reverse complement.
GGCCCAAGACCAAAGTTGCTTGTTTTGAAGCATTAGAACACAAGGTAACTCAACTAAAGCATTTTGCATCTCACAACCCATCTATATCAGTATTTCCCATACTTGTAGGCGCACAAGCTTGTGAAAATGTTCGACTACACGAAAGTGAAACAGCCTCTTCTATCTTGGTTGAGCAGCTTCCTCAAAACTTTCCAGTCAAGTTTTATCCGATGCGGACTGTAGATCAAATTTGTCAGGAGCATTTTGAAGGTCATAGCCCAGATTTCCTCAAACTTGATGTTCAGGGCTATGAACTAGAAGTACTTAAGGGTGCAGAAAAATCTTTACCACAAATGCAAGCAATTTTGGCAGAGGTAAATCTTTTGGATATCCATCAGAATGTGCCTTTACTTTCAGAAATCATTGCATGGCTTGATAGGCGTGGCTGGGTTGCTTACGACATATGCGGTTTAACCCGTCGTCCTTTAGATCGAGCTCTTTGGCAGGCAGACCTCCTGTTTGTACCTCGTGACAGTCCACTTCGATCTGATAAGCGTTGGGCAGCCTGAAATGCGTATACTAATCACTGCCGATCCTGAACTGCCAGTTCCTCCAAAACTTTATGGAGGTATCGAGCGCATTGTTGACCTGCTAGTCACTGGACTGCTAGATCGCGGTCATACCGTCGGACTCGTTGCCCATCCTGACTCAACTTCACCAGCCCAACAACTTTTTCCTTGGCAAAGGCAGCAACGCCACAAATTTGATGTACTCCAGAACATTGTGACCCTGTGGTTGGCGGTTCAGAAATTTCACCCTGACTTAATTCATAGTTTTTCTCGTATTCTCTACCTACTACCCCTACTGCGCTCTCAACTTCCTAAAGTGATGTCTTACCAGCGCTATCCTAGCAGTCATACTACTAGTTTAGGTGGAAGGTTAGCAAAAGGGACTCTAACCTTTACAGGTTGTAGTAACTACATTTGTGATTTAGGAAAAGCTAGTGGGGGAACTTGGCAGATAATTCACAACTGCGTTGAGCTAGAGAAGTATACTTTTCAGCCAACTGTTAGTGGTGATGCACCCCTGGTCTTTTTAAGCCGTATAGAACGGATCAAAGGAGCGCATACAGCGATCGCCATAGCTCGCAAAGCTGGACGACGTTTATTAATTGCCGGAAACCGAGTAAATACTGATGAAGGAAAACAATATTGGCTTGAAGAAATTGCTCCCCATCTTGATAAAGACGGTATTAAGTACGTTGGTGCAGTCAACGATGCTCAAAAGAACGAATTGTTGGGTCAAGCTGCAGCTATGATCGTCCCTATTGAGTGGGATGAACCTTTCGGTATAGTTTTTGCTGAAGCTTTAGCCTGTGGTACTCCCGTCATCTCTTGCCCTCAGGGGGCACTACCTGAAATTGTACGTCAGGGTGTAGACGGTTACTTAGTCAACAGTGTTGAGGAAGCTTGTGTTGCTATTGAAAACTTACCTAAAATTGCTCGCTATAATTGTCGTCAACGTGCTGCTCAGTGTTTTTCTACTGAGGTGATTGTAGGTCAATATGAGAAACTCTACAAAAGCCTTCTCCCTAACTCATAGAAAAGCAATTTATGTGAATAATTTAATATAGAAGTTCCATTTGAGTTGTAAAATTATTAACCGCCTTGGCTGACGCCACGTCTGACGACGAACGCGTAGCGTCTCGCACTCTTTAGACGCCAAGAAAAGATAAAAGAGAGAATTTTACAAATGATTTAGGATTGCTATATTGGTGGATTCAACTTTAAGTTGCAGATAAATCCTTCAAAGAAGCTAGGAAAAAACTTAAATCTGTGAATTATTAATCTGTCAAAAAAAGACAACAAAGATGTGTAATCAAGCTCAAGACCTTTACCGCCTTCCATTACCTCTGTCATGGTTACAACCTATTAATTTTCCTCATAAACTGGGAATTTGTGAGCGCCTTTTTGGTAGAGCGATCGCGCCTCAAGGTATTTGTTGGGTAAAAACTGGAGCAGGTATTCCTTGGAAACTTGACTTAGCGAATCCAACTCATAGATGGATTGTTTATGGCAAGTATGAAGGAGCATCATTCATTAACTGGGTGAGGAAATTTCTTGCCCCCGACAGCATAATTGTAGATTCGGGAGCAAATATTGGTCAAATGTTGATGTATTTAGCTCAGTGGTTACCACAAGGCAAAATATTGGCATTTGAACCAGGCAAAGAGGCAGCCGATTGGCTAGAAGAATGTCTAGCTACTTACACTAATTTGCCTGTAGAAATTCTCCGAGTAGGTCTTGGTGCATCCCCATCTCAACTGCGTCTTCAAAGCATAGGAGAAAATTTTGGTCATGGTGCTTGGAATCAAGTATCGGAGAATGAGGGTGATATCATTCAGGTTGTGCGCTTAGCAGATGAGTTAGCAGCACGTTCTATCAAAACTGTGGACTTGTGGAAGTTGGACGTAGAAGGCTATGAAATTCCTGCTTTACAAGGAGCTGAAGAACTACTGAAGGAACAACGAATTAAAGCTATCTATGCAGAATTAATTGGTAGTAATGGTCAACGAGTGCGAGATTATCTAAAGACATTTGGCTATCGCTGCTATCTCTTTGATGGCAACCAACTCTACATTCCTAGCGAATTACCCAGTCACACCAACGGGCTTTTTAAGCCTGAATAATTATTGTTTTATGAATGCAAAAAACCTGAAAGCTGATTTAATGGACACAAAATCTTGGAATCCAGAGTATAAAACACTTGACCATTGGCGTGGTGTTGCTGCTTTATGGGTTATGATTTTTCATGGTTTTGCGAGTACTTATAATGTATCTCTCCATCCGTTTGTAGAAATATTGAAGTCAGTTGCTGCACCTGGTTGGCTGGGAGTACATCTTTTTTTTGTAATCAGTGGCTACTGTATCTCAGCTAGCGTCTACAAAATCATTTTGAAAGAAAATGGTAAAGCTTGGCTCTTTATCAGAAATAGAGCATGGCGTTTGTTCCCAGTTTATTGGATAGCATTCTTAGTAACTTTAGCCATTAATTTAACTTCATCTCCATTTAATCATAGAAGTTTCTGGTCTATTCTTCCACCTTTTTGGCAGGGATGGATTGGAAATATCTTTTTGATTCAACCTTATCTTAACACACCATTTTATGTTGTAGTTTACTGGTCATTAGTCGTTGAATTTGAATTTTATTTATTCGTTGCCTGTTTGCTTATCATTCGCAATCTAATCAGTCAACAATTAGCTATATTCATTGGAATATTTCTAGGAATGACATCATTTTTTATACCTCCTAACTTAGGATTGTCCTTTCTACCATTTTGGTGCGAGTTTTTCTGTGGAGTATTACTGTTTAATGCTCTACTTGCTAAAGAGCGAAACAGAGTATATTACCGTAATCTTTCTTTATGTTTAATAATTCTGTTCGGTGGTTTTAGTATTTTAGTGAATTACAAATATCATAACCAAATTTGGTTTAGCTCATTGTTTGCATTTATTCTTTACTTTCTTTACTTTTTAGATACTAAAATAAATTCACTAAAATCAATAAAATGGCTTAAATTCATTGGGATAATGTCATATTCATTATATTTACTTCATGTTCCATTTCAAGGAAGAGTAATTAACTTAGGTATAAGATTTATATCTGCTGACAGTCCAATGTTTTTATGTTTACAAGTTTTGGGTTGGAGTGTAGCAGTTGTTGTCAGTTATACATTCTATCGATTGGTTGAAAAGCCATTAAATGAATGGAGATATCGAAAAAAACAGCTAATATACTATGAAGATTCTTTTAACAGCCGACCTTGAACTACCAGTGCCACCACAACTCTATAGTGGAATTGAGCGGATTGTTGACCTGTTGGTAACGCGCCTGCAAGTTCGGGGTCACACTGTTGGACTTGTTGTTCATCCTGACTCAACTTCACCAGCCCAACAACTTTTTCCTTGGCAAGGGCGTTGGCGCAGTCAATGATGCCCAGAAGAATGAACTACTAGGACAAGCTGTAGCGATGATTGTCCCAATACAGTGGGATGAACCTTTCGGTATTGTTTTTGCTGAAGCCTTATACCATTTCACGAAAATCTTGATACAAATAACGGGTTTCTAATTCTTTCGCCCTGCTCCCCGCCTCACAGGTGTAGGTTTTTTACAATTGGGTGAAGGCTTGACTTGGAGGACTTGGAGGTATTGTGGACTTGGGGGGAAAACCGAACCGCTCATGGGACGGTACTAACTGACGAGAATGGGCTCAAATGGGCTTTTTCCGTTC
>JAQYWP010000525.1 GCA_029379285.1 Rhizonema sp. PD38 | reverse complement strand
GAACTGGCACTTAGTCAAGGAATTGACATTCAAATTTCCAGGTGCAAGATCTGAGCTACCCAAATTTTGCGAAAAGCCGGACGGGTGGAAAGCATCAGGAAAAAGAGAGCGACGAGGATTGTATAAAAGCGCTGATGGAAGTTTGATAAATGCAGATTTAAATGGTGCTGCTAATATACTGCGAAAAGTAGCCAGAAACTTAGGCATCGATCTAAGTAGACTGGGTAGACGGTGTTTGACCACCGTAGGTAGGACTCGACTTTTTGCGACGAAGTTAAACCCTAAATCAAAAGAATCCCTGTAGCTAAAGCTCAGGGAGAGTCAAAGAGCAACCCTAAATCGTATTTACACAACTACTTAATCAATATGAATTTACCATCAGTTCCATTGGGTTCCATTTTGATTTGAGAGACGTAAAAATCTTTTTGAACGACATCACCTGTAGGAGTAAAAGAAATCTCACCTAAAGGAGTATTGTATTTTCCTGTTAATAGCTGTTTATTTAATTCAATTCGTAGTTGTTCAAGAGGGATTGTACTAATTTTTGTTTTTTGATCCAAAGCTTTTAAAGCTTCTACATACACCTGCACTGCCGCAAAAGATTGAGCGCTCAATTGGGCAGGTACTTTCTTATATTGGTCAAGGTAGGTTTTGTAAAATGTCTTGTTAATTGCTCCCGGAGATTCAGGACTGTAAGCTTGAGCAACTAAAATGCCATCGCAAGATGCTTTGCAGATTGAGAAAATATTTGATGTGTTAAAGCCATTCCCACCAACAATTACACCTTTATAACCCAGTTCTCGCAGTTGTTTAACTAAGTTACCTCCGTCTACAGCCAAACCAGAGACTAAAGCCAAGTCTGGTTTCAAATTTAGGGCATTGGTGACTTGAGATTGAAAGTCAGTGTCAGAAGTTTGAAACTTTTGCACTGTAACCACTTCCAGTCCCATATCTTTAACTGTTTTCTGAAAAATTTCTGTCTCTGACTTGTTAAAAGCATCGTTTTGAGCGTAAAAAACAGCAACTTTTTTAATCTGAGGATTTCGTTTGAGTGCAGCTTTGATTGAGTTAGGAGCAACTGTATCAATCCCGGCAGATACACGAGCAACATAATCACCAATTTCGGGAATTCCCTTTGCTGTATTTGATGCGCCAATGACAGGAACTTTAGCACGGTCTGCGATCGGGTCAGCACTAAAAGCTTGCTGTGATAAAGTTGGACCAACAATACCAACCACTTTACTTTTATTAATTAGAGTTTGAAAAGCGTTAATTGCTCCAGCTTCATCGCCACCAGTATCTTGCGTCACCAATTTGATGGGAGTACCGTTAATGCCACCCTGATCGTTGAAATACTTCTCAGCTAATTTGGTTCCCACAAAACCCTCTTGACCAAGTAACGCTACGTTGGTGGTTTGCGCGAAGGCAATACCAATGGGAATCGCACCAGATGTACTCGTCGTTGTTGTGTTACCTGCAGTATTTGTACTGTTAGTAGCTGTGTTCGTTTGATCGCCACCACATGCTGTCAGCAGCAGAGTGTAAGTGACGAGTAATGCAGTTGTCAAAATAGCAAATTTTTTCATAAATGTATAAAAAGACACAAATAAGACCGAGGTTTGGCTCTTTGTGTTATCAATATCAATCGATAGTACGTTAAAAGCGATCACTAGACTAGGGAGCGCAAAGCACTTTGTTGTATTTTATGTCAAGACCCATTACACTATGAGTGTATAACTGTGCTTAAGCAAAGCTAGCTAAGCTTTGCTAGTTAATGTGGGGTTCTGAAGTGGCTGTAGAATTGGGAAATGTATCCTGGTAGCATCCCAGAGTAGGGTGTATCTGAATTGCTGAATCAATGTTAAAGGCACTCGTGGTGAAAAGGTCCATTCCCAACATCAAGAGTTATGATGGCATGGTCGTGACCACCAATCAGCAACAAGTTCTCAGTTATCAGCTGGGAATTTTGCTAGATTTCTTAATAGCTGTGCAATTTGAGTTACCTGTAAAAGCTGTATAATTAATTTTCTGGGTTACAGTGCATCACTTTAGGTAAACCATTAATCGACTCAATGTCTATATAGTCATTGTCTTTTGCAATTTAATCAAAACGGATAGGAACTAACTTTAAAAGTGTTCTCCGGAAAGAGCCGCCTTGCTTGCCTAGTTTGCGGAAAGTTTTCTTTATGAAGAATCTAGAAGCAGCAGTATTGACTGGATCTTTTGGTAGATATTAAAATTCACAAGACAAATGCTATACTCTTTTCCCAATAATCTCCGTAAGAATGCTGTATTTTGAGGAATACTACTCTTATGTCTGCTAACAAGACAGACGCACTTAGAAGGTTGATGATAGCGCTAACAGTTGTGTTTACTTTATCACCAACTATCATTTTCTTATTGTTTTCTAAAGTTGAGGGATTATCATCTCGGCAAAGAATAGAAAGTAGAACTCAAGCATTAACAACGACTGCCACTCTTTTCTTGGGATTAACAGTCATGATTAATGCTTACTATGCAGCCAAGCGAGCATCAGCTATGCAGAAAAGTGCGATTGCAGCTGAGAAAAATAATGAAATTGAAATTAAAAATACACATCTTGCTCGAGAGCGATTGGTTGCAGAACGTTTTATGACTGCAATTACACAGCTTGGGCATGAGAATGTGGCAACAAGAACAGGTGCGATTTATGCATTAGAACGAGTTGCACATGATTCTCCTAAAGAATACTGGACAATCATGGAAATCTTAACAGCTTTTGTGCGAGAGAATACTGTTGCACGTCTTGAAGCGCAAGAAATTGAAGAGGAAGCCGAATGCCACGAGCCAGTAGATGAAATAGAAGCACTGCGACTCAGATCAATTGAGCCATACGCAGGATCATCAGCACGAATTCGCACGGATATTCAAGCAGCCCTCAGTGTTATTGGCAGGCGCAATGCGGAGAAAGATCCAAAAAATCAAAAACTTGATTTACGGCATACAGATATGAGGAAGGCAGATCTACAAGGAGCAAACCTGCAAGGAGCAAACCTTCGAGGCGCAGATCTTTCTTGGTCAGATCTCCGAGGTGCAGACCTCTCTTTGGCAGACCTTGATTGTGCTAAACTCTGTGGATCAATTCTCTATGAAACCAATTTACAACAAGCAAACCTAAATTCCGCCAATCTTAGTAGCGCTAACCTGAATCGAACCTTGCTCTGTGGAGCCTCGATGCGTGCAGCCAACCTTTCTCGGGCAAATCTTCGCGCAGCTAACCTCTCAGATACAAACCTTTATAAAGCTAACTTGTATGGCGCTAACTTAAAGGGAGCAAATCTCTCAGGGGCAAAGCTGTTTCTTGCCAACTTGCAGGCGACAAAGCTTGGTAAAGCCAACTTACATGGAACAGGTTTGATCGGCGCTAATCTACAAAAAGCAAACTTGAATGCCGCCAACATGCATCAAGCAAATTTAAATGCAGCCAACCTGCAACAGATAGAAATTATTTTTGCCAACCTCTCAGAAGCCAGCCTGAGGGAAGCCGATCTCTCAGGAGCAAACCTCATGGGAGCCAATCTTCAAAAGGCAATCTTGTATGAAGCCGATCTTCGTGGCGCAAATTTCATGGCCGCCAACCTTTTTGGCGCAAACCTCTGTAACGCTAAGCTAGAAGGGGCAATCTTTACAGGAGCCAAGAATTTGGAACCACACCAAATTACAATGGCAGTAGGCGATGCTTGAAGATGGCGAGCGCTCTCGTCACACTTACAGATAAGCAATAATTCGGTTAAATAGCATTTTGAGTAACGTATCATACTTCTTCTCATTTGCTAAAGGGTGCGCTACTGCGTATAAACAATTTATGAAAAGTCACTTAATTTCTTCAAATAAATAATAGAAAATTTTTTGTGTTACATTCTTCTCTCCTGGAGGAAGGAAAGTAAAGTTAAATAAAAACACAGGTAAATATTCCATGATTGATCTCTACACATTTACCACACCCAACGGACGTAAAGCTTCTATCATGCTCGAAGAAGTTGGACTTTCCTATAACGTCCACAAAATTGACATCAGTAAAAATGAACAATTTACACCAGAGTATTTAGCAATTAATCCCAACAGCAAGATTCCCAGCATTATCGACCAAGATACAGGGATCACAGTTTTTGAATCGGGTGCAATTCTCATTTATTTAGCCGAAAAAACAGGTCAATTCCTACCCAGCGACCAAAAAGGACGTTTTCAAGTTATTGAGTGGCTGATGTTCCAAATGGGAGGTGTTGGACCAATGTTTGGACAACTCAATCACTTTAAAAAATTTGCCTCAGAAAAAATTCCCTACGCTATAGAACGTTATGAAAAGGAAACACTGCGACTTTATAGCGTATTAGACAAACAATTGACAGACAAGGAATTCATCTGTGGTGACTATTCAATTGCCGACATTGCAACCTATCCTTGGGTAGCCGTGTATGAATTTCAAGGTTTGACACTAAACAACCACCCCAATCTCAAGCGTTGGGTTGAGACAATGCAGCAACGTCCTCCAGTACAGCGCGGGATGCAAGTACCTTAGGGAAGGAATTGGGAATTGGGAATTGTATTTTTTTTCCCATTACCCATTACCCATTACCGATTCAATCAATCAACCCTTCTTCTCTGGCTCTGATCTCAGTTTGAATGCGGATATTTTTACCTTTTCTCTTACTATCTTCTGGATAAATGCCCAAAACATCTTGGAGTTTTATCCAGTAATGACGCACTGTTCGTTCAGCGACAATCATACGTTCAGCAATTGCTTTATCTTGCAATCCTTCTTCAAAGGCTAGCCTCAGAACCTCAAGCCACACCGGCTGAAGTTTCATTTGAGTTCTCAAGTCTTTTGTTTGAGTCGCTCCCATAAGAGTCAATTCCACTCTACTTAACATTTCTGGAATACAAAGGCTTTTATTTACGACTGTAAAGCCTCCGTAGTGAACATCAATATCATGCTTAATTCGCACTAGCGCTTTAACGTGACTGCTTAGCACCATAATATTGAGATTGGGACAGTTTTTCATCAACTTCTGGAGAAGTATAATACCTGTCTTCGTCTCGGGAATCATCTTGGGCTTCTCAGAAATGAAAATATCCATGACAACGAGATCGGGTTGAGAAATTGTCGCTTGATTTAGAGCATTTTGGGCGGTTTGAGTTGTGGAAATTTCAGCCTTTGGGTATTGCTTTCGTAGCACATCCTGCAAGGAATGCAGGATAAGTTCATGATTGTCTATCAAAAGAATTTTTAGCACTTGATACGATACAGTATATTTTCCTACGTAAGCATTCAGCCCGAGGTGACATCAGCTCTCAGCTATAAAAGAAATTGTGTTAAATGCATGGATTTAAGCCCCGATGTTACAAGTCTTGCTAGCTGATAGCTGATAGCTATCGACTCAATACTTATTTCCTTACAATTCAAGATTTGGGAAAGTCAGGCAGTAGAAGTACCACCAAGTCATTAGCTCTTAAACATCTAAATTTACAGTTTGTAACAGTAGAAGATCAGGTTTGACTTTCCTTAAGAATCAAAAATCTGCAACGCCTGATGTTTAATAGTCTTACTTTCTGTGTAATACCTGCGTTTTGAAGCGCTTACAGTCGAGTGAGACAGACTAATAATTTATCTGTCAGCATGCACCTTGATTGATACAACAACTATATATGGAATGCGAACATTGTAGAAACATTCCATATGATGCCTCTACGACGGTGTAGGGAATTTGTTGTTCACAAATCATGTGAGATTGCTGTAGAAATTGATTCATAGTTAGGTTTCCCTTAACGACGACATCTTGAAAATGTAAGGATAAGCGAACGATGATTAATTTTGCGACAAATCACAAAGTTTGCCAAGTTTCGCTTTAGCTTGATATTTTCGAGCATATGTATACATTAAAACAAAATACAACAATTATTTCAATTTAATAATTTTAAATAAAAAAATAAAAATTTTAGCCTGGACATACCTCTTCTTACTCGTTTATTCAAAAGCATAAAAGCATCAATTAATCCTATTTCATTTGGAAAAATCGAACGCTTAAGAAACCAGGTTTCTTAAGGAAAGCGGGTTTCTCTACTTTCAGAAATTCTGTATAGAAATCCTTAATTACTCATGAATAATTTTGCACCTTTTATAGTGGACAATGCTCTTAAACTAGGTCTATATATAGTCCTGTTAAGGATTGCCTACCTTACTGAAACTTTATAAAAAAATAGGATTGCTACAGTTA
>JAQYWP010000524.1 GCA_029379285.1 Rhizonema sp. PD38 | reverse complement strand
CGCCAGTCGCCTACGGGGGGAAACCCTCCTGCAGCGCTGGACTCACCGCTAGCGGGGAGGGATTCTTGTGTATTAAGGTTATGCTACCGGACATGATATGATCACCTATTTCCGCTCTCGCCCTTGTATCATTACTCCCAACAGGAGTGTAAGATTACCTATCTGATTTCTCTGCCTCCTTGGCGTCTTGGCGTCTTGGCGGTTTTTAATCGGTATTCATAAGAGCGGGAAGGGAGTAACCCTCTTTTGTCACTTTCGGTAGGAAATAATCTGTAACCCTTGCCCAGGAAGGGTTTTACCTAAAAAGCTTTGTTTGGAGTTTTCTCCACGTTTGCGATCGCTAATCTCCTTACCAAATCTAAGTTTCATAATTTAGCCTCGATTTTTATATTCCCAGAGTGACAAAAGAGGGGTAAGAGCGATGTCACTTTGAAATTACCATGAAGTCATTTTGCGATGTCTGCGGCCACGGCGGTATCGCCCTATCGCTCCTGTTTCCGGTTTTCTGACTTGTTTCGATGTTGACAAAACCATTACCAAACAAAGAGTTTTGTAAATTAATATTTTGTTGAAATTGTTAAGGGGTGCGTAAGGTTTGCAAAAACCCCACATATTTTGAAGCTACTTCCAATGCATTTTCCATCAGCAGTAGATGTCCTGCTTTGGGTAACTGGATCACTATTGCACCAGCAATACACTCAGGCAGTCGATTAGCTCCACTAATGTTGTAAATCTTGTCCTCCTTACCCCAAATAATGAATGTAGGCAACTGAGTTGGTACACCCTGACAAAGAATGTCATCATAAAGATTTATAATGTCCCAAACCTGCTGGTAGTGTCGGTTACGAGTAATGTAATCGTTGACTTTCTCTGCTATGACAGTATCAGGAATTGTGGGAGGAGTGAAGAAAAGCAGGCTCAGTTCCAGAGCAAACTGTTCAGTGGTAATTGGAATAAAGGGGTTAATACCTTGAAATATTGCTTGTTTGACACTATTTGCCCAATCAACAATGCCCAATGGTGAACCAATAAAGGCGAGGCTACGCACCTGGTTTGGGTAACGTTGAGCATACAGGTGAGCGATCGCTCCTCCCATCGAGCTACCCGCTAGATCAAAAGACTTAATCCCCAATTTCTCCATCAACTCATGTATGAGTCTTGCTTGTTTCTCCAGAGCATAGTCCCTCAAAGTAAAACCGTTACTGTTGCCATAGCCCGGTAAATCTGGGGCGATTGCCCGATAGCCCACCTCTGATAGCCGACACATAATGGTGTTCCACTGCTCCTTGCTTGCAAATAAACCATGCAACAGTAGAATCGAGCGCCCGTTCCCCACCTGGCTGTAGGACAATGTACCATTGCCGACCTGTGCAGTCAAGCTTGTGATCGTGCAACTCTCGGCAGACGTTGCGCGATTCACAAACACATAGCCAATTGACCCGCTTAATACCAAAATCACGATAAATAGCCGAATGATGAACTTTCTCATGAGTTGACGCTCTATTCGTGCTGTTGTAGGGGAGTGTAGCACAACGGTTATATTGCAAAAAATTAGAAGCACACCAAAATAAAGCGGTATACCTGGTAGCCCCGAAGTATATGTATACAGCTAAGAAAATTTCAAGAACAAATAAAAAAAAGCGAGATAATGCTTTTACTGCTGCTTGTCAAGCTTATAAATATTCTGACTTTGACTCATATCGTCAGTTGAGCTATTTATCGCTCACTACAAACCCATCACAATTAATGTAGTGGAACACTAAATTAAACCTGCCCTACTCCAAAACTGTGGTCTATACATCTGAAAATGCTTGTTTAGCGACTTTTTGTTTCGCTTGAGTATATATTACTTTACATTCGTTTACAAAAGCAAGGGGGTTTTCATCTGGTTTAGTAATGATACTTATCAGTTTTACTTATAATTACACACCGTAGGGGGTATGAGCCGCAAATGAGAGCGATCGCACACCTGTTGTCAAACTAGAGACTGAATGCTTTGGTCCCATTAAGATTTACGTAATAGAGTCTGATTCAACTCGAAATTAGACGATTATCTTGGATATATTCAAAGCAAGCAGATGAACACAAAAATTAAACCTGACTGGGCTGGGGAAGGATTGCTTTCTCAATTTGTTAACTTTCTGATCAAAACCAAACCTATCTATAACTTAATGAAGCATCAAGCACGGCAAGTATTAATTAAAACTGCTGAAAAGAAGGATATTTCCTGGAGGAAAAATTATGAAGAACTAGAAGCATCGGGGATCAAACAGCAGCTATCAACGGTAGTCAATTCTAATATTGTTTACCCCGACTACTATAAAGTACCATTTCATGCATATCCTGAAGGTAATCTTTGTTGGCAAGCAGCTTTTGAAGCGAATAGTGCCACGTATTCAATGGCATTGCGAGTGTGGCCGAAAGAAAATCTAACTTGGTTAGCTGCTCATGAAAGACTTAGAGGAAGTTTTCACAATGTTTTGGCAACTTATGTAACCCACCCGGTGCACGATATATTGGATATAGGATGTTCAGTAGGCATTTCTACTCTAACGATACATCGTTACTACCAAAAAAACCAAGCTTCCCCCGTCTGTACTGTTGGTCTTGATTTATCTCCTTATATGCTCACTGTTGCCAAAAGTTTGGATACAAATGGTGAGATATGTAAATGGATACACGCTCAGGCAGAAAACACAGGTGAGCCAAGCAATACTTTTGACTTGGTAACTCTTCAGTTTGTCATCCATGAACTTCCACGTAATATTAGCAAAGAAATTTTCGCGGAAGCTTTACGGCTACTACGACCTGGTGGCTGTATTGCAATAGTAGATAACAATCCTAAATCTCCTGTGATTCAAAACCTTCCACCTATCTTATTTACTTTAATGAAAAGTACAGAGCCGTGGAGTGACGATTACTATAGTTTTGATATTGAAACTGCGTTAGAAGACGTGGGCTTTGAGAAAGCAATTACAATTGCTAGCGATCCTCGTCATCGTACTATTATCAGCCAAAAACCATTGCCTAGGCTCAATAAAACTGGTATTAAGGAAAGTACGTATGTATCTGAAAATTGTCATACGAGCATGTAAGAATGAAAAATTTGCCAACACAAATAGATTATGAATCGCTGACGGGTGCTACACGGGATCAAGGAACTCTAGCTGGCAATCCATCTCTACCCCGTTACTCATCTTTACCCGCACGCTGTCTAATCTAGATGGGTACAAATCAATGATCATCAGCAGTCCTAGGGTTTTATGCCGTACTGGCTTATTGGCGATATAATACTTCTTGGCTGTTTCTACATTCATGCAATTTACCTCTGGACTATCTTTATCTTCACATAGACCTTAAACTCTTACATCCCTCTTAAAAAAGAGATGGCGACTAAGTGAAAAGTCAAGTTATCTCCTTGCTCTTGTGTAAGATAAGTGATGCAATTTTTTCTCCTCCTCTCCATAAACGGTAATATAGAGGGCACGCAAAGGAATAACACTTATGCCTGTTACAGCTATGTAATTTGTGAGATTATATAAAAGTTGTAACAGGTATAACCTATGAAAAGCAAAGGCGGAAAAGGAAAAAAAGCTGATTATAAGACATCTACTGTCAGAGTCCCGATAGACATCCTCAGCGAAGTGAAAAATCTAATCAATGACTTCCACTCCTCACAGCCAGATGAATGCCCGGATGGGAAGATATCAATTGAAGATTGCCATATCTTGATGCAATGTGCTACTCAGGATGGAATGCACTTTGATGATGGGAAAGCTGCCATCTATCGTCCTATCGAAGAACAGGCTACTAAGTTGATCAGAGCATTTGATTCATCTTGGGAAAGTATAGACCCTTTCAACACGATTTCCAGATTGATCGAGTTCAAACTTTTGTTTGTCTCCTCGGACTATAAACCAGTAGGATGTCTAGAGTTAGTAAACTGGCTAAAGTTACTCAATTTCAAGCCGGAGCCATGTAATTTTATAATTCATGCCATTGAGGCTGGCAGATTTGATATCGCCAGAGGATTACACGAGAATTCCGCCATTACACCAGAGGAGTATTGGCGGGAATTTATCGCCAAAAATAAGTCATCCCTGAAATCTAAATGGCTTGAGTACAGCCGAAATAAAGTTTTATCGGGGATGGATGCCGATCTCGATATTTTCTTCTCTATGCCTACGCCACCTCAGTTCTTCGTCTGTAAAGTTTTGGAGCATCTTGGTGATGAAGTTTTTCCTTTTGAGCCTGAGGAAAAAGAGTCTAGGCGAGATATTGGATATTTATATACGGTTGTGACAAAAAGGGGAGGTATTTTTAATGACATTATGTATCAAAACGTCTGGAACCAGCGATATGAAATTATTGGTCAATTTCTCAAATGGCATTCAAAAATAAAAGTTCCTGCCAGCGATCGCCATAGATGTTTCTTCAATTTGTTTGGATTCGATGAAGAGGATATCCTTAAGAAACTGAAAAGTTACAACAAACAGGAGAAATCTAAGGAGCGCACGCACACGACACCACGGAATAACAAAGCAAGATTCCGTGGGTGGGCTGAAGTTCTGGGAGTCTCTCCTCAGGCTAATTTACAAGAAGTAAGAGTCCGCTACCTCGAATTGTGTAAGGAGTTTCATCCTGATATTTGCTCAGATCCTCATGCAGACGAAAAGATGAAACAGATCAATAAAGCCTACGAGCAAGCTAAAAAGGATTTGGCTGTTCCCTCCTAAAGGTTAGCTCTGGAGAATATACTCCAGACTCATCTATACTTACAGCAATAGGAAACAATTCTGCACACATACTTGGGATACTCAGCTTCCGATATTTCTGTTGTTGGGTATTGATTAGTTACTACACTGAGTGGTAAGTAAAGATCTTAGCAATTGACGAGCGTGAATTATAGCTTTAAGCAGGGTTCGCAATCAGATGCAAGGAGTCGAGAACAGATAATGATTGTGAACGATCAATTCATCGTTTTTACCGTGATTAATGCAGAAAGATAACCCTTTATAACATAGCTGTACTGTGTGAGTGACATGAAACTTCATCGGTTCCAAGATCCAAATCAATTCTTTGACACAGTGAAAGACTACCTACTCAATCGTGAAGCACTGCATAGTGGGCTGTTAAGATTGAGTGACGCTTTAATTCATAATCCTGGCGAGGACAAACAACCTTACTTAGCAATTGTGGAAAGCGATAAAGATATCGTTGCCGTGGCAATCAGAACACCACCTGGAAAGTTAGTATTGTCAGATATCAAAAATTTGCAAGCGATAGACATGATTGCTCAAGACTTGCATCTCACAAAAGAATTTTTACCAGGAGTTAATGCTCCTAGCACTTCAGCAAAAGCCTTTGCTCAAGCATGGTATTCCCTTACAGATCAATCCTACCAACTCGCAATGACGCGGAATGTGTTTCAACTCACGCAAGTGCAGCCAATCTTTCATGTACCTGGTTATTTGCGGGCTGGGAGGGAAAGCGATCGCCAACTTCTAATTGACTGGTACAAAGCCTTTAGTATAGAGGCTCTTAATACTAATGAATCAAATGCAGAACGCGGAGTTGAGCGGCATTTACAGCAAGGTACTGTTTACCTTTGGGATAATGTTGTTCCAGTCTCAATGGCTTATCTTGTTGGACGCACACCTAATGGTGCAAGTGTTAGTTTAGTTTACACACCACCAGAGTATCGGAGAAAAGGCTACGCTAGTGCTTGTGTAGCAAAATTGAGCCATACATTACTTGAGCTTGGATGTCAATATTGCTTTTTATTCACAGATCAGGCAAACCCAACTTCTAACCACATTTATCAGACAATAGGTTACCAATTTGTAGGTGATTGGCAACATTATCGTTTTGGTGTATTGACATCTCCTTAATCATCCATCAGTTTGAGCGATCTACCAAGCTTTTTAGAACTGTTTCCAGTTCGATTTCGCCTTTAATAGAACCGCACTCGCCGCTCTCAAACTCGATCCAGCCTTCATTGAAACCATCAAGCATCCGCATGCGCGGCTCCGGATTGGCTGTGCCTTGAGCCTTAAATAGAGTCTCCCAGGTGTCGCGAGGAATCGCTTCCGCCTGTACCAGATGATCCAAGATTTTGGAAAAGCCCTTCGCAATGTCATCCGGTGTGACAAACCCTAGAACATCGGATTTTCGTTGGTAGCTCCCTTGTCGATTAGGAGCCGCAATCATGAATTCATGGAAAGCATCACCTATTCAAACAGAATTTTGCGAATGCG
>JAQYWP010000049.1 GCA_029379285.1 Rhizonema sp. PD38 | reverse complement strand
ATAAATTCAGGGGCTTGAAAAGAAAGTGGCTGCGGGCTTTTAAAAAATTTCTTACATAGCAGCATAGCAGCATAGCTGCCTTTCTTCGGTAAAAGACATGATTTTTCAGATGGCAATGCCCAAGGGTTGGGGACTTCTGTCGAATCTCGTTAATTTTAGAGGCAATTCCTGTATACCACCATACCCATAGCTCGGCTGCTAATTAAGTTAGCCGAGCTGTGGCTGGGTTGACAAGTCCAACATAGATATTGTAGAAATTCAGAAAACGTTCTAAATTTCCGCTATTCGCACAAATGCTCAGTACATAATTGGCTGGTTTCTACCTAAGAGGTTGTAACTTCTGGCGTGGGAAAGTCGTTTCCCACGCGGACACGCCTACTAAACTAAAATAACGAAGCATTGTAACTATTGCAAAGAGAGGCCATCGTCTTATAGCACCTAAAACAACTTTCCAATTATTTTTTTGTCTGAAGTGCTTGAGAATTAATTCTCTGCAAAGTTTTTGACTGTATCCTATTTCAATCAGTTTTGTATAAACTTCAGGTAATTCAGCATAATGTCTCCTAAACCATTCCTTAGGTTTAGTTTGGAAGAACATCGGAGAGGGATATTCTATATAAATATCCTTGGTAATCTTGACATTTCCTTGAGTCGCACAAAATGCAGTCCAATATATTTGCCCCTCGGCGGTATCGAGACTGGATGGCCATTTTTGTATAGCTAGTTTGATGGCTTCTGTTTTGTACACCATCCCACTCATTAATCCTAAAATATAGTCTGCTGCTAACGAGTGTTCAATAAACGCTTTACCGTCTGCTCTTATTTCTTCATTTTCAATTTCAAAGACACGTTCAGTAACTATCTCTTTAGTTGGGATAGAACGAATAGAAAAATTTAGTGCTAATAATGATAAATTCAGATTATCTTTCAGGTTTTGGATTACGTAAGCAAGAGTTCTTTGCTGAATATAATGATCATCCGCAATAACCCAGACATATTTACTTTTTGCAACTTGTATACAAGCAGCAAAATTCCTCATCAAGCCAATATTTTTTGGATTTTTGTTATATCTTATTGTGATGTTAGTGAAAGTTTTTTGCCATGTTTCAACAACTTCCTTGGTATTGTCAGTTGAACAATTATCAGATATAAATATTTCACAGTCTGATTCAAAACCTTTCACAGCTTGAGCGAGCCAAGTCAATTGCTTATTAAGAAGTTCAGAACGGTTGAACGTGGGAATAGCTATTGTGAGCAATTTATCCATTTTTACTTTATTAATGCTGTTCAGGTAGACAATACCTAACTTACTCGATTTACACCCAGTATTGTTAAATCTTGTCCACCCTAGGGTTGAGTTTCGCAAATTAAATAGGACTGGTATAATTAAGGCTTGATGTAAAAAACAAAAGTGTGCTTCAATTCATCAGCTACTACATATTGAGAACTAGATAGAGGTGCAAAAAAATATGATTCAAACTTTCTCAAGTTTTGACATTCTTGAAGAACGGGAAAAGGTGTAAGTTCAGGGATATCATTCCAGCCGAAAACTAAGATGCCTCCTTTACGCAAGCACTGAAAACACTGATTGATTGCCTCTTCGGTTGCTTCTCTACTATTCAGTCCGTGCCCAAAAACTCCAGTAAAAAATATGATATCGAAATAATTACCGTTAACATAATTACTCAATTTCTCTATCGAATTAACAATATGGTTTTTAGCACCATATTTTCTTTTATTTTTATCAATTTCTATTGTCCAATATTCTTTTTTAGCAAAGTATTTTTTGTAAGGTTTTGTATACCAATCACAGCCAACAAATAGAATTTTTTGAAACTCATCTCGCTCAACAAAATAGGGAATAATAGTATTTTCCAGTAAGCGGCGATCTGGACAGTTGAGATGTAAATCAAATCCCCGAAGTCGATATGTATCAATGATAAAAAGTAAACTTTGAATTAAACGAACTAACGGAGGTGGAAGTAAATCCCTTACAAAAGATTTTGTCAATGTCAGCACACTCATAATTTTATTTTTTAACCTTCGATAACGCTATTGAGTGAGTATATATAGTAAAGAAAGTGAGAAAAAATATTTAAGTAGATACAGTTTTTTAACTCTTAAAAAAAATCTCATAGGGTAAAAAGAAACGCGCTATAAATCCGCTGGTTAAACCAGGAAGTTGAGATTGATAGGTTTCTATAGCTTGCTTTTTTTTATCTTTAACAGAATCAATTTTTAGTCGGTAAGCATCAGTTATGTCGTCAGATTTTAGACTAAAAGATAGCGGATTTTGCCAAAACATCCAAATAGGATATTGTAAAAGTTCGATATCGATTCCCGATGCAGCGATCGCCTCCTGAACCAATTGATAAGTTGCTTCATGATCGCTATGAATATCTTTTCTATGAGGAACGTAAATTTCCTCTGGCATAAAAGACAGGAGTCTTTGAACTAAGCGATCAATTATATATTGCCGTTGGTCATCAGACAAATCCTGCAATGAGTTATCTGTTTGCTCAAGAAAATGAGTTTCCGAGCTTGCCACTCCTAAGATACTTAGAGCTTTCACAGCCTCTTGCTGACGAACATCTACAATCATTTCTGGTGTAATCCAGTTAGGTCTTCCATAACGTCCATCAGTTAGAAAAACGACTTCTACAGGAACTCCTAGCGACCGTTTAAGGGCAATTAAACCACCACAGCCTAGAGTTTCATCGTCTTGATGAGGAGAAATAACCATTGCTGATTTTTTGCTAACAGCTAGTGGCTGACTTTTAAAATAAAAAATCCAGTGAGAAAGTAGATCAGCATTGATAGAACGAAGTTTCGCTCCGAAAGCAACTCTTAACTGACTAATAATTGATTGTTTTTGCATATCCAAGCCTCCTGTCTTTTTGGCTGTGATTATTAATAATTTTATTTACAGTATTTTGATATGATTCTGCAAATTTTTCCCTCGTGTGATTGGTTCTTGCGTATTCCCAGGCTTTTCTTGCCATAATTTTGAGTTCTGGAGCAGAACGACTGGCTATCATCTGGATAGAACGTTTGATTTCTTCTATAGACGATTCTTTTAAAATAACGCCAAAGTCGTCAAAGACATCTACACTTGATTCATAACTCACAATTGGAATTAAACCAGCGTGCATACAAGTGATTACACACCCTCCACCACCTTCTGAACATGAAGGATAAATAATCCCCAAACAACTATTGGCAATTTCTATAAACTTATTACTGCTAATATTAACCCATCCAAAGGTGTGAATATTAGCAGTAAAATATAATTCTTGATAAAAGGCTTTCTGAAAATCTTTTTCTTTATTGATTGGTCCACAAATAGTTAAATGGTAGTCTGGCATTTCAACAAAAGCATCTAAAACTAAATCTAATCCTTTGTGAACTAAACCGCTGCTACCAAACCACAGAAAATGCTTGCGACAAGCTTCAAAGTCTTTATCTTTAGGCCAGGGATAAACTTCTGGGCTAGAAATGGGAACACGGTAAATAGGCTTCTTTGCGTAATTAAAAGTATTAATAGTAAACTCATTTCCTAGAACGGTTGCACAATCAGCATGCTCAATTGCTAGGTTCGGTGTCTCAATTCTTTTTGGGCTGAGGACAATACCTTTTCTTTGTTGCAATGCCAGAAGTCTGTTACATTCAGCAGTATTCTGGAACAAAATATGAGCTGTATCGCTATGTAATATTTTGATACAATCTTTATTAAGCAATGGAGAAAGCAATTCTAACCGATCACGGATGTCAATGAAAAAGGCGTAGTCTTTTTCTGGAATGAATTTGTGATTGTGAAATTGTATGACATCAACACAATAGCCAAGAGCTAAAAAGGTTTGTGCTATTTGCCGACATTCCCAATACCAAGTGTGATCGTTAGGAATGGGTTCACCTGGTTTTATAAAAAATGGTTCAATCCGGTAAGAAATCAGCACATTTCCTAGAGTAGCTTGTTTTGGTTTTAGGCAAACTACCTTAAAACATTTCATGTATTCAATGCGCTCTGTTACCTTATTTGTCAGAAAATAGATTGGGTGTGTAAAACTATTGATAAAATTAACTGTCATGTTAACCTCTAACAAGCGTCGATTGTAGCCTTTTAAGAGGGTCATATAAATCATAAAAAATAAGTAAGAAGAAAAATGTTTCCTTACATACATTTATCATTATGTTCATTTTAGCAGAAATAATTGCTGTTACCTTGATGAGGACATCAATTAGAGATTGAATATTTTTTCTTCAAAGCCAATTTCTTAATTTGCAATTTTTTTAGAATTATTATCTAACTTTTACATCTAGTAATCGCGGAATTACCAAGTAGTACGTTGTTGAATGTCTGAAACAAAACGTACACACTTACTAATCAAATAATTAAGCAAATTTTGACATTTACTTTTTAAGTATTCAGATTTCCGTATTCAGCGATCAGTCATAAAGTAAGTTCTGTAAACGTTCAATCAACTTACATATAACCCTTACAAGTTACACGTAATCATTGATAGTAATTCAATAATCCATAGATGAACAGGTTCTTTCACTCATTGCATTTTATAAGAGGTGGACAAACAACATTACAACTATTACGCAAGTGAAAATCTGAAGAACGACAAACAGATTCATATTTTTTATCATATAAATTGAAAGTTGTTCAGCCCTTTGCGGTAAAATGAGGAAGGTCTGATCAGAAGTTTATTGTAAGCATTATTCTCCAGGGCGATCACTCAAACGTAAGGAGAGATTTTGTTGGTAATTATAAAGAACGTTAAACGATAGAGCGCTATAAAACTCTTATGCAGCCGATTTTTTCCAGCAGCATCAGAATTTTTATCTCTTCATCTAAATTATACTACTAATACACAGCCCTCAAAGAATACACACAATTTCTTCACGTAACTTTCATATCTGATCTGTGTACATAAATAATCGGCAGCAATAAAGCTTTTTTAATCTTTAATTTTTGATTCCCAGGATACCCTCACTTTTGCCGCCTTAATGCCAATGACTAACAAGCGACTCGTTGTGTAGGCAAGAGCGAAGAGGCGCTTAAGGTTGCTCCGGATCAATCCGTAATTAAGGAGGCTTCCACCACAGTTTTACCTGAAGAATCCTTATCGTCGCATTTCTTGTTGTCGCATAGGCATAGCATCAATTTCATTAAAAATGGCGCTTGCTTGGATGGGATTACTGTTACGACGTTTTGTGCCACCGTCTTTGCCTACCAAAATCACACGAAAATCTCCTTTGCCAATACCGAAGCGATCGCGCAATCTAGTAGCAGAAGCTTCGTCTATTTGCTGCCCATCCGCATAACTCGTCCCTTCTGTCAATACCCGCACGACAATTAGATCTCGCTCGGAAAAACCTGGTTTGTGTTGGGCAAACAGCCTCATTTGTTGTTGATAAGCCTGGCTTTGCGAAGACGGCGCAAAGATGAGTAGCACCCGGTTTTTCCACTTTTGCGTACTTAGGCTAAATGAAGACATTTTAGCAAAATGATTAGTTGGGACTTGTACTGCAAGAGCAGTGCTGACTGGCGACAGAAGTAGAAACGCGAATAGGGTGATGAGAATCGGGAAAGGAGAATAATTTTTATTCTGAGCGTCTAATGTTTTCATGACTTGCAATACTTAACAACTGAAAAGTTTTTATCTTAAAGTTATCTTGATTTGAATTGTCTGCTTATACCACTCAATACCTATCCTGCCTCTTTCTAGCAATTTTTGCAATTTACAAAGATAGTTATGCGTCACTATGTGGGAGACAAACCAGCAAGAACAATTTTCAAACCAATTGCCGTGTAGACCCATTTTATGGCATTGCGTGATTAAAAAACATACAGATACTAAAAAGTAAATCTTTCCAAAGACATAATTAATGTGGGAAACGCGATCGCCTTTCATCCAAAAGATAGATATTAGTACGTAGTAGCGAAGATAAAACAGTTAGATTGTGAGATGTCAACACAGGAGACAGCGGAGGAGAATACATAGACTAGATTTTAAGCTGTTTTCAACTGTGTGGTTATTCCTGCTGCGCTGTACTAGTGCTATAGGTTTGAGCCCAGCCTAGACAGCAACGCGGCTGAATTTAAGTGCGGTTAAACAAGAGACCGGAGAAATAAATTCTTGTATAAACCCTGACAACAGCGCATCTCTAAGATTTCTATGTCCTAACTTCACTTTCATCTTCCTCTTAATGAAATCAATATGAATATTTTGTATTGTACTTGACATTTTCTTGGTATTAATTTAAATAAGAGAGTTAATGATTCGTTATTGTTTATACTCGAATGTCATGGCTCAAGATCCTAATCAGCAACTGGTATCAGCTACCCAAGCACCAAGCACTCTTGGCACTCAATCACAGGGTAATGTTTTAACCACAGATCCTCAAAATGGGAGTTCTTCGTCTAGCCAATCTCAAAAACAAGCAGCCGTCAATCCCAATACGCTATTCAACAAACCGTTTCCAGATTTCAATAACGATGGTAACAGCGATGTTTTTTGGCGCAATCCATCAAATCAAGCTGGCGATCCATATTCCACGACTAATAATGCTGTTTGGCTGGAAAATGGTAATAATCCTGCTACAGGAGCTTATCTACCGACACTAGACAGCAATTGGAGTTTTAGCTTTGGTGATTTTAACGGTGATAGCAAGAGCGACATCTTCTGGAATAACGCCACCACTGGTCAGTACGAAATTTGGCTGATGGATGGCTCTACCATCACTACTTCCACAGGTATACAAACAAATAGTCTTGGTTCTGGTTATACTCCCACCATCGCCGATTTCAATGGTGATAAAAAGACAGACATTTTCTGGCGTAATAGTACAACCGGTGACAACCAAATCTCGCTGGTGGGTGGCGATGGTACAACGTTATCTTCTCCAAATCCACAGCCGAATCTTGGCACAGATTGGTATCCGACTATTGTCGATTTTAACAAAGATCAACATGCAGATATCCTCTGGCATAATAGTACAACCGGTGAGAACCTGTCTTGGATCCAAGATGACAACTCATCAACAGGAAATTTCGACGAGAATAGTAATCTGCCAACACTTCGTGGCTATACTCCGAACGTTGGCGATTTCAACAATGATGGCAGAAGTGACATCCTCTGGCGTAATGATACAACTGGTGATAACCTCTATTGGATCGCGAATGGTACAGATCAGCCTTATCAGCCTTCGTCTGTTGCTGCACCATCGCTCCCCTCCGGTTGGACTCCAAAAATTGGTGATTTCAACGGTGATGGCAGAACTGATGTGTTCTGGCGCAATACTTCACAAGATCCGAACGCAGCAGGTCAGAACGCTCTTTGGATAACGGACAACACGACGGGTACCAATCCCACTGGCTACTTTTTACCCACACTCAGCACAGACTGGACTGAGGACTTTGGGGATTTCAATGGTGACGGCAGAACTGATATCTTCTGGCGCAATAATTCAACAGGTCAGAACGCTATTTGGACATCGGCAGATAGTACAGGGACCAACTTTACCGGAGCTTTTGCGCCATCACTTCCAATTGCATGGAAGAACTATTCTAGTTAAATCTGATAAGCGATGAGAATAGATAGTGTATCTACATGTTTAATATAGTCAGACACTCTTCGTGTGTTCTGATATATCATTCAGAGCTTAGCTAAGATTTTTACCACAGATTTCATTTGATAATGTTGCGCTCAAAAGACCAAGTTGCATCTATACTAATTGACTAGGTAAGAATAAGCTGAATTGGTAAGGACTACTAATAGCTCATAGCTATAGCAATCCGGCGTTGTTTTTTGGAAATTGAAGACATAGATCCCCGACGCGTGCGTATAGTTGTCGAGGATCTTGTTTTTCACGAATGATTTAGGACTGATATATTAGCAGGGTAAGTCCTGTACATAAGAAGCGTTAACGCACTCATCATACTTTCGTTAAAGATGAGTTGATAGGCATATGTATATACACTTAATTAAATTTACACTCGTAGAAGTTTATTTTTTGAGTGTAAGCTAGCAATATCAACCGGAATTATAGATATGAGTTTTCCCGCGAACTCCTGAAACAACCAAATAGTGTAACTTTTTGGAATCCGTCATTATCAATTGCTGATTATTAATGACAATGGAGGCGGATAAAATCAGACTTTGGGACAGGGGGAAGAGGAGTCATACCTGACGACAAGCTGCTTTGCGGCTACGCATCTCTAAAAAGATAACGGCAAAAGTCAGAATTATAAATAAGTTATGTCACTAAAATAACAACTTCATAAACCTTGTAGAGGTTTTTGTCAACGGCTTGACTTTTGGCTGGTAATAAATTAAACAATATACTTGTTAGTTACTGTATGTACTAGAACGATATGCTACCAGTGTCCTCCATGTCCAAAGATCCCAATGCTGTAATCAGTACCTCTACACCGACAATATCGGCATTAAACACTATCAGTAGTTTGGATACATCGGGGACAAACCTTTCTTCCAAGAGTTCTTCGCCTGAAATAGCTGCCGCAAATCCCAATCCTAATACCCTGTTTAATAAAGCGTGGATGGTTCCTGATTTCAACGGTGATGGTAAGACTGACATCTTCTGGCGCAATACTTCTCCAAGTGAGGATCCAAATTCTGGTCAAAATGCCATTTGGCTGATAAATGGTACAAACGTCTCTAGAGGCAATCTACCCACACTAGACACAAACTGGAATTTTAGCTTTGCTGATTTCAACGGTGATGGCAAGACTGACATCTTCTGGAACAACTCCAACACGGGTCAGAACAGAATTTGGCTGATGGATGGCTTAAACATTACTGCTGATGTTTCTGTGGATGGACTCAATAAAACTTGGTATCCTACCATAGGTGATTTTGATGGTAATGGTAAGACAGACATCTTCTGGCACAATGAGCAAACAGGTGAGAACCAAATATGGCTCATGAATGGTACAAGTATTCTCTCTAAAACTTCTTTGCAGACATTGGACTCAGGCTGGTCTCCTCAAGTTGCGGATTTTAACGGTGATGGCAAGACCGACATTTTCTGGCGTAACGCTCAAACAGGTGAGAATGCTGCATGGATAATAAATGGCACAAATGTGACTACAGCCAATCTACCTTCACTTAATACATCCTGGACTACAAGCATTGTTGATTTTAACGGTGATGGCAAGACTGATCTCTTGTGGCGCAATCAAAACACAGGTGAGAACCAAGTATGGCTGATGAATGGCACAAACTCCGCTGCGGTTAATCTGCCTTCACTGAATACATCCTGGACTCCGAGAATTGCTGATTTGAATGGTGATGGCAAGACCGATATTTTCTGGCGAAATTATAACACAGGTGAGAACGCTGCTTGGACAATTGATGGTACAAATGCGACTGGAAGTTTTCTACCGTCCCTAGAAACATCTTGGAGTCCTGCAATTGGTGATTTCAACGGGGATGGCAGGAGCGATTTCTTCTGGCGCAATCAGAAAACGGGTGAGGACGCTATTTGGATCATGAATGGCACAACTGTCACTGGAACTTTTGAGCCATCCATGACCCCTGGATGGGTTAATTATTCAAGCTAGTCTTTTCGGTGCCCTTTATATTACCGTTTAGGCAGAGGGAAAAGAAATTGCATGGGTCATCTTACACTCAATAACGCTACCAAGGATTTCAACGAACGCATGCTATGATGTCCGTTAAATCACTCATAATAAAGAAATCTCACCAAGTCAGTCGTCTGGGCGTGGAAAAACGCCTCATGCACGCTGGCTCCCCAACCTCTCCTCGCTTGCGGAGAGGGGAGACGAAGCACAGCGAGGAGCGGGAAGGGGTTCAGACAGAATTAAGGTTAATTTACCGGACATGCTCTCATAAATTGTCGGAGACGTTTATTAATCAAAAATTTGTAACAGAGGAAAGAGACAACAGCCCATAAGACCTCCACAGCGTATTTCTCACGATATGGCGTGTGGGCGATATAGCGCGTGGGTGCATAGCAGAATAGCCGAATTCTTTCTCATTACCCACTCAAGACAGATATTAGATCAGTAGTTGATATTTCTCTTGAGCCAAATGGTAGAGAGGACGCCAAATCAGACGATTAGTCAGCACGACTAACAAGGACATGACTGTTGTTGCTGCGAGAAGTAATGCGAAATTGCCTGTAGCTGTAGCATGAGAAATCGTGGAACCGAGTCCGGGTGTCATGTTCACCTTCCCTTGAAAAGTGACATACTCGCTGACGATACTGGCATTCCAAGCGCCACCGACTGCGGTGATAATCCCTGTAATTAGGTAGGGGAAGATTCCTGGCAAAATCAAAGTTCGCCATCTTTGCCAACGAGAAAGCTTATACACCCAAGCGGCTTCGAGTAAGTCGGAAGGAATTGACTGTGCCCCTGCAATAACGTTAAAGAGGATGTACCACATTGTCCCCAGCATCATCAAAGCTACGGAACCTATTTCTAAACCGCCAGCAATACGGGTTAACCAAAGTAACAAAACTGGAAATAAAGCTGTTGCGGGTACGGAAGCTGCAATTTGTACTATAGGTTGTAACACTTGAGCCAAACGGGGATTGCGACCGATCGCAACTCCTACTGGCACCGTCCACAGTAGAGATAATATCAATGCTACAATCACCCGTAAAGCTGTGAAAACAGCTCCACTGAGTACAGTTTGCCAATCAGTCAATTTCAATACTCGTAGCAGCAGTAAGGCTTCCCAAGTACCCCAAAGAACAATTACCCCAAAGCCGGTGATAAACACCCAATTAATCAACTCGGGCAGTTTAAATTTGCCTTGGGTGTTGACGGGTAGGGCGCGAACGGGCAATCCTCGAATTAATCCGTAGTCAAGGACTGTTTGTAATGGTCGGACTAAGCGATCGCTCATAATCCGCAAACTTGGCGATCGCCGCAAAATATCCAACACCCGCGATCCGGGTGTACTTTGTGCCTCAACCATCTCAACCTTAAACTTTTCTGCCCAAGCAATTAGGGGTCGCCACACTAAAAAATCAATTGCCACAACGACTCCAATCAATACCACCAAGCCCCAGAATAAGGCTTTATAGTCTTGCCGATTGGCTGCCGTTCCTAAAAAAGAGCCTAACCCAGGTAAGCGAAAATCTTTATCTCCCAGAGTAAACGATTCAATCGCAATTAAAAAAAACCAACCCCCTGCAAACGACATCACACTATTCCACACCAATCCAATGGCACCTGCTGGTAATTCCAACGTCCAAAACCGCTGCCAGAGGTTCAGCCGATAAATTCGAGCAGCTTCTAGCAATTCCTGTGGAATACTGCGAAGGGATTGATAAAAACTAAAAGTCATGTTCCAAGTCATACCAGTGAAAATTAGGAGAACAGAAGCGAGTTCTACTCCAATCCGCTGACCGGGAAATAAGGCAATCAGAGCCAGCACTACCCCTGGTAAAAATGACAACACCGGAATTGATTGCAGAATATCTAGCAAGGGAATCAGAATTATAGCTGCAAGGCGGGAACGATAAGCAGCATAAGCATAAATCAGGGTAAACACCAGTGATAAAAAGTAAGCCAGTCCCATGCGTAGCAGAGTTTGGGCAGTATATCCTGGTAAAGCACTGATTTCAGTTGAAATTTTTAAATTACTGTTGAAACCACCACTGAAATTGGAGGCTGTTCTCACAATTAGCATAATTAAGCTAACGATAGCCAGAATCAGCAAGACATCTTGCCATGTCCAATTTAAGCGTCCAGAGGTTTGATTGGCGGGAGTGAGGGGTCGAGTCATAATAGTGGAGAGTTATGAGTTACGAGGTACGGAAATGTAGAGACGCTTTCATTGCAGAGCGTCTCTACAGGAGTCAAGAGGCTTGGAAGGCGCGGAGTTAAGAATTATTCATTTCCTCAGATTCCGCTCCTGACTCTTCTCCTCTCTCCTGCTCAACAGATCCCCCTCTCCCCTTATCTATGTCTTCTTCTAAAAATATTTGTCCGGCTGGCTCATTGTAGCTGTATATTTCCGCATAACGACCCCAATCAATAACGGTGCTTAATTGTCGCTTGGCTTCTTCAGGACTAAAATGATTTTCTAAGATATCTAGAACCAGTTCTTCTGGAATCCGTTGATTGCGTTTTGCTTCTAAAAGACGGTAAATTTGCTGTACTAGGCGGATGTTAGTGAGGAGTTGATTCCGCACAATTTGTTTACGTTCGTCAATCCCACCGGCAATAAATTGTTGTCCAATTGAGGTAACGCTGATATCACCTTCTGCGATCTCAACAAAGCTCATTAATTTTGCAGCCTCGACAATGGGCAGAATGTCATCTACCTCTAGTTGTAGTTCTTGTCCAAGACGGTAGAGATCCGTTTTGGGACGATCCTCCAATAGTTCGATCAAACCAGCGATCGAGCCAATCCGTACGGGTGGCAAAGACTGATACTTTGGCTCTGGACGCGGTTCTTGAGGGGAAACTGTTGTGGGTGCGGGCTCAATCTTGTCTAGCTCGGGGTTGGTGATAATCTTGTAAACCTGATCGACCAAGGCTTGAAAGCTTGGATGTTTGCGATCGCGGTAATGAGGTAACGTGACAGGTAACTCAGCACGGATTCTCCCTGGATTGCGTCCCAGAACAATAATCCGATCTGCTAGAATCACAGCCTCTTCAATCCCGTGAGTGACGATTAAAATAGCTTGAGTCGGGATGCGACGTTCTAACCACAAATCCAATAACTCAAAGCGGAGGTTTTCTGCTGTCAACACATCCAAAGCCGAAAAAGGCTCATCCATACACAGCAATTCTGGCTCTACCGCTAGAGCTCTGGCGAATCCTACTCGCTGACGCATGCCCCCTGAAAGTTCTTTAGGATAGGCGTTTTCAAAACCGTCTAGCCCAATAATGTCAATCATTCGCAGCGCCTTTTTCCGTCTAGGCTCTCTTGCTTCTCCTTTTGCCTTTAAACCTAGTTCCACATTCTCAAGTACAGTCAACCACGGATAGAGGGCGAAACTTTGAAAAACAATTGCGACTCCTGGATTAAGTCCTACTAACGGTTGGTTGTGGTATTCAACTTGACCTTGGCTAGGTGGAATTAACCCAGCCACCATCCTCATTAAGGTAGATTTCCCCGAACCTGAAGGACCTAGCAAAGCGACGATTTCTCCTGAACGCAACTCCAAGTTGATATTCTCGAGAATAACGATTTGCTGACCATTCGGTTGCCGATAATATTTGCCGGCACCTTGTAAGGTAATCAGGTGTTCAGTTGCTGATTTGACCGTCACGGCTGTCCCTCTAAAGCTATGATTCACTATACTCTGATCATGAAGTTATCTTACTTTAAACTTGAACATTGGTGATTGGTCGCAAAAATAATCACAAGCTCTCATTCCCAAAAATCTTGGATATGCAAGCTTATACTTAGAGACGGCGAAGATCAGCTCATTGCTCTGTCAGTGCATCACCAGGGTGCATTAACGCTCTTAAATTTACCGAATTAAAGTTTAATCCTAATTTTATCAAAAGCTTATCATTTCATTACTGAATTGGTTTTTATCCGTAATAATACAGATAATTTTTGGATATAAAATATACTTTTATCACGACAATAATTTTTTGAAACTCTCCTGCCTAAAGGCGAGGAGATTCTTAAGACACGCTAACGCTTCGCTATCAGAAATAGAGCGATTCAAAGCCTTTTTTCTACTTTGTCCGTTCTTTAAGAGTCTTCCTGTTTTTTCATCAACTTTTACTCGACAACATTTTAGCATTCCAGCAACATTTAAGTTCTCCAACCCAATAGCATCTACATTGCGAGAAACTATTTCATTGGCAGCATTCCACTGATATGCTTGACGTACTTTGTGTCTACTGCTGGCAATATTTGCACTGAAACTGTGAAACTATGTATTGCACAACAACGAGAATAGTTTGTATCACTCAGCCCGCGCATGGCAAAGTCTGCCGGACAGAATCCTCTGTCCGGCAGACTTTGCGCTTTACCCGTTTTCATCCCCTGCCTGAAGTACGAAGTTCGTCGCAATTCTCCTACTTCTCAGGGGTTTTCAACGGGTGTTTTTATAATTAACTATGTAATCGATAAGATAGCTCAAGTACCTTCTTAACTCCTGCGCTGCCTGATTAGAAACTCGATCTAGAGATTCCCAATCTGTGACATGTTTGTTTTTAATCAACTCAAACGCTTTCAAATACATCTCGACGGAGGGCTGTTGGTGAGTAATGACTCCTTGATACAGGAGACGGGGTTCGATTCCATTTTCCAGACAGTGTCCCAGCAGTTTCAAATATTGACGGATGTTATGACGAAATTCTTCTATTTGAGGATGTTGCGGCACTAATAACTCCAAAGCCACGAGTCGCGCTACTTCTGCTCGATGCGTCAAGAGCCACTTTCCTGCTTCTAGACAGGCTAATCTCTGTACTTCTAGGTTTGGGAATGTTGCAGTTAATTCTTCCAGTTGCGTTAAAGAATCTTGAAGCCTGTTTTGTTTGGTTTGAATTTCTGCTATATTAGTAATCTCTTCCGAACGCTGTTTCTTATCTTCTAGTTCGCGGCTAAAAACTTCAACAGTTGGTTTGATGACTTGACTAATATGAGCGCTCCGCTGTAAAACATCTTCTACTTGATTGGATAAATCAGATGTTTTTAGATCTTTTAGTTGAGTATTTGTATTGTCTTTAATACTGTCAAGCTGGGTTTGTAGATGTTGAATCATCAGTTCTAGACGTTCTTCAGTTTCTTGCAAACGTTTGTACATGGGTCTTTCTAAAAAATCAACTTTTTCTTGTAGAGGCTTGACATTTGCTCTCTTAAGCCAGGGACCGATAATAAACTCTATAAATCCTTGCAAAGTCTTACCACCCTTTTGCCATAGGGCAATGTTTTTTATGTTTTGAGCCATAGAGTTTTTCCTCAAAAATGCAACCTGGTTTCTAAAAAAGATTTTAAAGTTGGTATCAGTAGATAAACCAAATATAACCTAAAATTTAGTTAGAGTGTGCTAGACTTCAGTTCAGCACAATAAAGCACAAATGTTAAGAGTTTTTGTGCGATATCAACACGCTATATTTTACGCTTTTAATGCTGAAATGTTTAACAGTAAAACTTAGATTAAACATGTAAAAAATATGGCTTCCCCGAATCATTAACGTCAAATTTATAACAAATGGCTGTCTGCGCGGAAAGCTGGGAGCGTCAAGTATGAGATCCTTTTCAATAAAATTAGCAATAAAATATTATTATTACTCCTCGGGTTATACCATTTCACGAAATCCCTGATACAAATAATTGATTTCTAATTCTTTCCCCCTGCTCCCTGCTAGAATGCTCCCTGCTCTCTATTTATATCAACCTTAAAGTGAAACGGTATTAGCTAGTCCATTAGATAGATATGAATTAAAAATTAGGAACTGAATTGATTGTTAAAAGAAAGTATCGAAAAATACTGATGGAGTTCACAATAATTTTCAATCGTTCTTGAGAAAGACCCCCAAAGTATTATAAAAATCGTGTTTTCAGTCTAGAAAAGCACATTTTAACTGTGGACTGTCAACTATTAACTGTTAACATCCACTTTCTTTCTAAAGTTGCCAAACTTCTTTCTCAAAGTAGATTTACACGCATATTATTGGGATAACCGTACTTCAAGTGGGGCAAAATTTCTACCTGATGAATCTATGTTTGGGTTGCTACGATTGAGGCACAGCTTAAGTCATGCTGTCATTTATAACTAATTTCAAATTGAATATAGTAATATAAGGACAAAATATGAAAAATCAACTAAGAACTGCTGCTTTGTTAGCTGCGTTAAGTGGTATTTTGGTCACTATTAGCTATTGGATAATTGGCGGAACTACTGGCGTGGTTGTCGGAATCGCCTTAGCAGCCGTGACAAACCTATTTTCCTGGTATCAATCAGATAAAATAGCTCTAGCTGCGTATCGGGCTCAACCAGTTTCACCAAGAGAAGCACCAGGGCTTTATCAGATGGTACAGAGATTGTGCGATCGCGCGGGTCTGCCTATACCAAAAATCTACATCTTCCCTAGCCCAGCAGCTAACGCATTTGCGACGGGACGCGATCCCGAACATGCTGCTGTTGCAGTCAGCGAAGGTATTTTAAACTTATTACCAGATGATGAACTTGAAGCTGTTATTGGGCACGAACTGACGCACGTTGCCAACCGTGATACCTTAACGCAAGCTGTCGCCGCAACAATAGCAGGTGCAATTGGGTTTTTAGCTCAAACTCTCAGCTACGGTATGTGGTATTCACCATACTCGCGGGATGACCGCAATGGTCCAAATCCTTTGGGTATACTTTTGACAGTTATACTTGCCCCGATTGCCGCGACAATTATTCAACTAGCAATCTCGCGCACAAGAGAATTTGCAGCGGATGCAGGTTCTGCCAGGTTGACTGGAAATCCCCGCGCCTTAGCAAGTGCACTGCAACGTTTGGAGTCGGCTGCACAGCAAGCTCCTTTGCATGGAAATCCAGCATTTGAACCGTTGTTAATTACGAACGCCTTTTCTGGGCAGTTATTCAGCAATTTATTCTCCAGTCACCCCTCAACTGAGGCACGCGTTGCCGCATTGCGGAAGTTGTTCTAACTTCCGCAATGCGGCAGGGAGATTGAAGTAGATCACGAGCAACTATTAACAAAGGAGAAATAACATGACTTACAATGCAAATAATGATGGAGAAAATTTGGTTGTCGTACAAGTTAGCCCTCAAACTAATGAAATTGTAGAAACCGAGATGGTTGGGGAG
>JAQYWP010000523.1 GCA_029379285.1 Rhizonema sp. PD38 | reverse complement strand
ATACATTTTGGCAGTTTTTGACCCCTCTTTTTTCAATCTTGGTGAGAAATCCGGGGTATGATTCTTAGTACCATGTCAACTAAAAGTTTAGAGGAGGTGGCAATAACAGTTAAAGGTGAAAATTTTCATCATTTGTGGTTTCAACTATATATTCATCGCGATCGCTCTCTGACGCGTACTTTAGTTCAAAGGGCGGAAGCAGCTGGTTTCAATGCCTTATGTCTGACAGTAGACGTACCAGTGCTGGGACGCAGAGAAAGGGATCGGCAAAATAACTTTACTTTGCCATTTGAGTTAGAATTAGCGAATTTATCTGGTCGTAAAATTCCCGAAACAGTTGGGGAATCAGGGGTGTTTGCCTATGTTGCTCAACAATTCGATCCAGGATTAACTTGGAAAGATATTGATTGGCTGCGATCGCAAACTAAACTACCTCTGGTGATTAAAGGAATTTTACGCCCAGATGATGCAGTGCGCGCTGTGGAACATGGAGTCCAAGGAGTGATTGTATCTAATCATGGAGGTCGGCAACTAGATGGTGCAATCGCCACAATCGACGCTTTAAGTGATGTTGTGGCTGCGGTCGGAGATCGATTAGACGTGCTAGTCGATAGTGGTTTTCGCCGTGGGACTGATGTTTTGAAAGCTTTAGCATTAGGTGCAAAAGCTGTCTTGGTTGGTCGTCCTGTATTGTGGGGATTATCTGTAGCTGGAGAAACTGGTGTTAGGCAGGTGCTGGAAATATTACGCGATGAGTTAAGTATTGCAATGGCATTAAGTGGCTGTAGAACAATACCAGAGATTGACGCAAGTTTAATAAAGCAAGTGTAAGCATGGATAAATCTTGATAAATAAATGAAGCTTGTAAGAAATCGGTATTATCGCATTGTTGCTATTCCTGGAGAAGGAATTGGCCCAGAAGTTGTAGAAGCTTCTTTAAAAGTTTTGCAACAAGTTGCAAAACTGGAAGGATTTACTTTGCAGATTGACTACGGTTGGCTTGGTGCAACAGCTTTAGAAAAGTTTGGGAGTTACTTTCCGCAAGCGACGGTCGAACTATGCAACGGATCTGATGGCATTGTATTTGGTGCAGTCACTCAAGGCGGGCTGCTAGAACTACGAAAACATGTTCAGTTTGCCCAAGAACAAGGCTGTCATTTATTTGACATTGTTTCTCCTGGTGAAGCTGCGGGCATCTGTCATGTTTTACTACCAGAAAAAGGATTTGTCAGACCAGGAATGATAATTGCTGGTACAGACTCCCATACCTGTACCTACGGCGCATTGGGAGCTTTTTCTACCGGTGTCGGCACTACGGATATGGCTAATATCTATGCGATGGGGGATATGTGGATTCGTGTTCCACCAACATTAGTATTCGAGTTAACTGGAACGCTACCTCCGTATATCAGTGCCAAAGATATTATCCTGTTTATCCTGGGACAAATTAGCTGTGCAGGTGCTGCTGGTAAAGTGATGGAGTTTCGCGGGTCAATCCTCTCACAACTGCCCTTTGACGAACGATTGACTTTAGCTAATATGGCAGTTGAGTGTGGTGCTATATGTGGCTTAATTGTTCCTGATGAGACAACTCGAAATTATGTGAAAAGTCGCTCTAACGAAGAATTTGCGGAAATTCTTGCCGATCCTGATGCTGAGTACAAAAAAGTCTATCAATTTGACCTTAGTCATCTAGAACCACAAGTTGCTCGTCCCCCGAAACCAGATCAAGTAGTACCGATTAGTCAGTTAGAAGAAGTCTCAATCACTAAAGCTTTTATTGGCTCTTGTACAGGCGGTAAACTCTACGATTTGGCTCAGGCTGCTGAAGTTTTGCAGGGTCGGCAACTAGCAGATGGGGTGAACTTGTTTATTGTCCCGGCAAGTATTGAAATCCGGGGACAAGCCCAAGAGTTAGGCTATCTCGACATTTTTGCCCAAGCAGGCGCACAAATTCTCAAGCCTGGTTGTGGAGCTTGTATCAATTCTGGAATTGGAGTTTTAGACAAAGAAGAAACCGGAGTTTATGCAACCAATCGTAATTTTAAAGGACGTAGTGGTGATCCTACAGCCAAAAATTATTTGGCATCCCCGCGAACAGTGGCAATCTCAGCTATAAAAGGCAAAATTAGCCACTCTCTTTCTGAACGTTAATTTATTAATGAGTCTGTCTACCAATGGAAACTCTACTTATTAAAATTTATGACCAAACGCTCCGGGACGGCGAACAACAAGCAGGCATTTTCTTCTCTTACAAAATTGAACAAGAACTAGCCCATTTGATTGCTAAAACAGGAATCAATGGCGTTTGTATGATGCCTTGTGTCTGCGAGGAAGAAGCTGACATGGCTAAAACATTATTATCTGAAGATTTAGAAAACTTACTCATTGCTGATACTTTAATGAACAAGCAGTCCATTGATTTTGCCAAAGACTGTGGCATTAGGCGCATTGTTCTTTTTAATGCTCTTTCTGACAGATTACTCTTTCTGCGGGATTCTCATATTCGTAGTTTGGAAGAATTTAAAGGGAAAACCATTGATGATCCGATACCATCTTATATAATCAATAGAATTCGTCAAAATGCTATTGATTTAATTGTCGAAAATTTACGCTATGCTACGACAGTTGCTGGGCTAAAAGTAGACTTCGCTGCTGAAGATGCTTCAAGAGCAGATTTTGACTTCTTATTGCAATCTATCCGTTCTTTTAGTCCTTATATTGAAAACTTTATTCTCTGTTATACAGTCGGAATCCTCACTCCAGAAAAGAGTTATATCTGGGTTAACGATCTGCTACAGTCCACTAAGGGAGTTTCTTTCGGCTTACATTACCACAATGATATGGGTATGGCTTTAGAAAATACCCTCCAGTCTCTTATGGCGGGAGCAACTTTAGTATCAGGTACGTTCACCGGGATTGGAGAGAGAGCCGGAAATGTTTCTATCGAGCAGGTGTTAAATGGATTGCGAGTCCGCTTTGGAATTGAAGTCAATGGAATTAATTACGATGCTATTGCTACTGTAACTAATTACATTGAGCAATTAGGGATTCGTCCTGCTGCTCCTTATTCTCAAGCTGCTCAACGCCACGAATCAGGTATCCATGTTAATTCCTTATTTTCCGACCCATACAGTTATGCAGTTTTTCCTCACGCCATCATAGAGGTTATCTTTGGCAAATGGAGTGGAGCCAGTAATTTTCAATATTTATTTGAAAAACAACTACAAAAGCCTCTACCGAGAAGTCAGTACGAAAAAATGCGTTCAGTGATTAAATCTCTCGCTAATGAGCAAGAACGTTATTTTACTGCCAACGAGGTGTTAGAATTATGGCAAAGCGGTGTATTTGAGTAATAAAATCTATAGGTTTCAATAAACAAGTTTGTTCCACCTTTCCCATTTGTCAGCTATATGTTATCTAATATCAACCCAACCTTAGCGAAAGTGCACTTACGTAGAAAGTGTACTTAGCTAATCCTAATTTTTAAAAATAGACTTTAAGAAGGATATCAAAAACAATGCAGTTAGATAATCCTAGCCAACTCTCAGTAAATTCAACTGATAAAAGTTTTACATATAAAGAAATAGAAGCTGCTATTCTATCGAGTTTGACTGTAGACGACTGTGTCGTGGTAGAGAGAGAAACAACAGAAAAGTTAAAACAAGAGTTGGTTGCCTATGTAGTCCCATCAGGTTTATTTGTATCAGAACAATTGTTGTCTCACCTGCAAACAATTCTGCCTAACGAATCCATACCAAAGGCAATTGTGCCAGTTTCCACCATACCTTTAACAGATACAGGGGAGTTAGATGAAGTTGCTTTAGCTTCAATAGAAGTTATTGACTCTGACTTAATGTGTCGGGTAGAGAAGCAATTCGAGTCGTTACCAGAAATTGATCGTGTTGCGGTAGTTGTTGAGCCATTGGTTAGAAGTATTCCTGCACTGCATTTAGAGGATTTGCTAGGCGAGATTCAAGCAAACGCTCCTGAATATACTGAGCAAAATGTACAAGTAAACATACTTAACCAAAATATAGCAAATGCAAACTCTGGGCGTTCACAGAAGCTAGCGATTAGTTACGGGGAACCTTTACAATTTTCTCAAGACGATCCTAAAACTTTAGGAGAATTACTGCAACGAGCTGCTCAAAATTCAACTAAAGGCATCATTTATATTCAGCCTGATGGTAGTGAGAAAGTTCAGTCTTATCAAGAGTTATGGGAAAACGCCAAACGGACTTTAGCTGGATTAAGAAAGTTAGGGCTAAAACCTCAAGATAAAGTAATTTTTCAACTAGAGGATAATCAAGATTTTATCTGTGCTTTTTGGGGTTGTGTACTAGGTGGCTTTGTCCCAGTACCAATATCTATTGCCCCAACTTACGAGCAAGTCAATAGTACTACCAGCAAAGTTCAAAACACTTGGCAGATGCTGGGGAACCCCCTTGTATTGACAAGTGCTTATTTAGCTCCTCGGATTCGTAGTTTGTCAAAGCTTTTCAACTTAAAGAACTTTCGAGTTGAGACTATTGACCATCTACGTGAATGCGAACCGGACTCTAATCCGCATACCAGCCAGCCAGAGGATTTGGCGATTTTGCTTTTGACTTCTGGGAGTACCGGTACACCTAAAGCTGTTATGCAAAGTCATGCTAGTTTAATTGGGCGTTGTGCTGGTACTGTTTTTAGCAACGGTTATACGCCAGAGGATGTTTCTTTAAATTGGTTTCCTTTAGACCACGTTGGAGGAATAATCATGTTCCACGTGCGGGATGTTTATCTAGTTTGCCAGCAAATCCATGCTCCAACAGAGTTAGTTTTACAAAAACCTATAAGATGGTTAGATTGGATTTCTCACCATCAAGTCACGATTACGTGGGCACCTAATTTCGCCTATGGACTGATCAATGAGCAACTAGAAAAGCTTTTAGCTCAGGAGACTCCAACATGGAACCTCTCTTCGATACGATTCATCCTTAATGCAGGTGAAACTATCGTTGCTAAAACAGCAAGAAGATTTTTGCAGTTATTAGAACCATTTCATTTATCTACCACAGCAATGCACCTAGCATGGGGAATGTCTGAAACATCTTCAGGCGTTACCTTTTCTGATAGCTTTTTATTGGATGCAACTACAGACGAGCAAAAATTTGTGGAAGTGGGCGCACCTTTGCCCGGATTTGCCATGCGGATTGTGGATGCCCAAAATCAGGTAGTTGAGGAACAAACAATTGGGCAATTGCAGGTTAAAGGTGCTTCCGTAACTTCTGGTTACTATCAAAATCCAAGAGCAAACCAAGAAGCTTTTACCCCGGATGGTTGGTTTAATACCGGAGATTTAGGATTTCTCCATCAAGGACGTTTAACTATTACTGGACGAATCAAAGATGTAATTATCATCAATGGACTCAACTACTACTGTCACGAAATCGAAGCCGCAGTTGAAGAAGTTAAAGGAGTAGAAGTTTCTTATACAGCTGCTTGTGCAGTGAGACAATCTGGAATAAATACTGATAAACTAGCTATCTTTTTTAGTACTGCTCTTTGTGATGAAAACAGTTTGGTGGCTCTGCTCAAGGAAATTCGCACTTCTGTTGTGAGCAAGGCGGGAGTAAACCCCGATTATCTAATCCCAGTGGATAAGGAAATTATTCCGAAAACTGCCATTGGTAAAATCCAGCGTCCTCAACTTAGTCAGCGCTTCAATATAGGTGAGTTTACATCAATTATTAAACGAATTGATATATTGTTGGGTAACATCAATACTATTCCTGATTGGTTCTTCCATCAAGTATGGAAACCTAAATATACCATTATTTCTAATTCTTATTTAAGTGTTATTAATCCAATTCTAGTATTTTTAGATTCTTCAGGATTAGGGGATCATCTATGTCAAATATTGTCTGAGCATAACCAAGGATATATCACTGTTTCTCCTGGAGAGGTTTTCCAAAAAATTAATCGCTCACACTACAAAATCATTCCAGAAAAACCAAAGGACTACCAACTTTTAATTGAATCCCTAGCAGCAGATAATATTATCATCGGGCAGATTCTTCACCTATGGACTTATAACCAGTATATTGGCGAAGTTAAAAGCCTTGATGCTCTCGAACAAGCACAAGAACATGGAATATACAGTTTATTGTTCCTGGTTCAAGCTTTAGCAAAAGTCCAAAGCTCAGAAAATTCTGTTCAATTACTATTTATTTCTTCTTATATCCAGTCTATTTCTTCAGACGACCCAAGAGCTTACGAGAAA
>JAQYWP010000522.1 GCA_029379285.1 Rhizonema sp. PD38 | reverse complement strand
ATATTATACTCAAACCAACTTTTGCTACTTCACTTTTTTGAGCTTTACCCAATAAATTTAAAAAACTACATAACATAGGAAAAGCTAAGGCTACAGTACCTACAAAACCCTTGACAAATAAAAGACCAAACCAAGTATGATGAGAGCCTATGGGCATATATTCTACTAAATGCGGTCCTTTTTCTACAACGCCATGTCCCCAGATAAATGCTTCATTCCACGAACGATAGAGAGCAATTTTAGCTAAAGTTTCACGAACTCGGGAAGATTCTGGTCTCGCATGTGTGAATTTCTGCTGAAAAGCTTCATAAGTATTAGACAAAGTTTCTGTCATTAAACTAGTAATAAAACTGCCAAAGCCTAAAGCAATTAAAATAAATGGATGAGCTAGATTTGTTAATAGCCAGGTAAGCAAAAAAACTACTATTATAGATAGCAATGCCAGCCGTGATGCACAAATAGCACACATGAAAATGCTGCCAACTATACCGATCCATCGCCATTTTCTATTAGTCTCTTGCAAGACCATAAAAAAGTAAATGTTAGCCATAAAGCCTAAAGCCGGTGCCCAAGGGGTAAAAAGTCGCCATCGGGGTAACATGTTACTGGGATCGATTTCGTAAAGCCTAAAAGCAAAAAACTCATCGCTTGGTCCACCGACAATTTTTAAAGGAGAAATATAAGGCATTGCAGGCAGATGGATGTAGTAGGCTAAAAAAAATATAGGTGAGAAAATTAATGTTTGAAAACAGACGATACAAGCAGCACGCCAGAGTAACTGAGGTCGAATTTTTAACAAGCCAATTAGAGGAAATACTGCTAATAAAGCCCAGCCTTTAGCCCATCCAATTGAAGATTTAATCAATAAGCTTGTACTTAAGTTAAAGTTATAATGCCCTACAATCAGAGCTATTTCCATAACTATCATTGCTCCGAGCCAAATCCAAATCATTAAAGGAATCGTAATTTTTTCCTCTGGAGGTGTCGCTTGTGTTTGATTCCACAGTTGTTTGCATAAATAAATTAATAATATCCAGCCTATTGCTGACCCTACAATATATAAACCACCAATGAGATAAAAACCATAAGTACCGATTATTGAATACCAGATTATACGTTCGGGAAAGTTGATAGGCTTCATTGCAATTCGTTGATTGCGGAAAATGGTTCAACCACTGGCTAAGATTATGTTCAATTCATTAACTTACAAAAGTTTTGCGATCGCTCGTTAGAGCCCCGCGTTTGCAATCGCGCTGCCAAAGTAACACGACTCCAGTTGTTGACAAAAGGGAGCCTACTGCCGCACCCAGATAAACATACAGTTTTTTTGGTTTACTAGGTTTCTCTGGTAAGCTAGGTTCTGCAACAATTTGAATTACTGGATAAGAACCAAAGGCATTTGACTTGGCGATATCCAGTTTAGTCAAACTAGAAGAAAAGACTGCTTCAGCAACCTGCATATCTCGTTTTAAGGCATTCAGTTTAGATTCCTTCTGTACCAAGTTTTTAAGTCTTTTCTCAAGCTGGGTGATTTGTTGCTCCATTGCTTGAGCTTGGGTGATGAATCCTTGTTGCTCTGCGTGAATTGTCACCAGTTGTTGTAAAAGATTTTCCTGAGCAGTGTTCAAGTTATTGCCAGTACTAAGGTTTAATTGCTTTAAGGTTGCCAGATTCAGCGATCGCCCTAGAAGAGACTGACTCCGTGCTAGCAAAGCATACTCTGCTGAGTCTCGCTTGGCTTCCTCTGCAATGACTGTAGGATGGCTAGGAAAAAATTTGGATTCGAGAACAGTCACCGCAGCACTAGCGTCACTATAGTTTTTTAGGTTTTGCTGAAATATCTGATCTTTTTGAAGGACAAAGGCATCTGTAGCTTGCCCGGCTGATAGTTCTAAATTAGCCGATAACTGTTTCCAGCGAGTCGTCGCTTGTTGCTCTTGAGCTAATATTTCGGCTCGTTGTCTACGTAGCTGTTCAATGTTGGTTGTCAGATCCTTAATTTGATCCTCCGAGTTTAAACCTGAACGTGCTTTGTAGTCAGACAGTAGTTTTTGAGTAGTATCTAATTTTTTCTTAGCAGAATTAAGCCCTGCTTGGAAACCAACATCTCGTTGAGTAGATTCTTGAGTTCTCAGATCCATGAGTTTTGTTTGAAGTGCTTTGTAAAAAGCTAAGGATTTACTCTGAGCTTCCTGGGCACTCGCACCTTTGAACTCAATAGTCATAATGGAGGTATTAACTAGTACCTTTGTCTGCGGTTTACCAAACTCTTCTAAGGACATATTCAGCTGATCTGCTGCTGCCTTCAGTACAGGTTCGCTTTCAGCAATAAATTTATAGTTTTCTCTTGGATCTTGAGAAGAAGCGATCGCATAAGGAGAGGGATTTTCATAAGAGGCTTGACCGATGCCTGGTAAATTAACATTGGCGTTTGACCCTTGTCCTGGCAGATTAACAGCAGATAGACTAGTATAGGTTGGTGGTATAACTTTTAAATAAAGAAGAGCTGAAATCCACAAAACTGCATTCGTAGCTATACCTAGACGCAAGTAACGTTGCCAACGTCCTCGCTTCTCTACTGATTCGCTTGGGTATCCAGGGATTCTTATAGAATTAGCCATAATTAGTCATTAAAAATTCTCTAAAGTCGAGAACTAGCTTGACTCTCAAGCCTACAGTCTGTTGTGCGAAAAGCCTCAATATACTTTCAGGCCTACACCTTCAATACATGAAACTTTACTTACAACTTTTAATACAGTATGCTTTTAAAACAGTTAAAAGAAATACTATCTGACGGCTACGATTGCGTTATTGCAGACCGCATCCCATAGCTAAGATAGGATTATCCACCAAGATATCCGATTGGAAAAAGTCTGAGGGTACTGTTCAGTACTTAAATATATGCTGACAAATATAGCACTTAGTAAATTGTAAATTAAGTGGTTTCACGATGAAATGGTGTTAGCAATTAGCTAATAGCAAAAAACATGTGATAGAAATGCAAGTCATTTAAAATTGTTATACATTAAGATACTCCTTTTGAATAACCAGTGCCTTCCGAATCTCACTTGATAGAAGCAAATTCTCAGTTGCCTGTGTCTTCCCTAAGAGAGACGGCAATAGCAAAGATCCGTGATAGTCTGCGTCCAGGACAGCAGCAAATGACTGATTGGCAATCTGGGGCTTTAGCTGTTTCAGCGGTTCCTGGTGCTGGTAAATCTACGGGTATGGCAGCCGCAGCAGCAATTGCGATCGCACGTCAGTATGAACTTTCTCACTCTCTACGCTCCAATACTCGTCGTCAACTTATTGTTGTCACCTTCACTCGCTCAGCGACTGCCAATATTAAAGCCAAAATTCGGAAATATTTACGGGAGGATTTATCCCTACCACAGACTGGCTTTGTTGTACATACACTTCACGGTTTAGCATTAAATATTGCCAGTCGCTATCCAGATTTATCAGGTTTACGATTGGACGAAGTAACATTAATTACACCAAATCAAACACATCGTTTTATACGAACTGCTGTAGAACAATGGATTTCCAACCAGCCAGGACGGTACTCTCGTTTGCTAGAAGGTATTCAATTTGACGGAGAAGAAACAGAAAGGCTGCGTCGTCAATCAGTATTGCGGACAGAAGTATTACCGGAACTGGCAACTACAGTCATTCATGAAGCAAAGAGTTCTGGGCTATCACCAGAAGATTTACGTTTGTTGAGTCAACAAACAATAGATGAATATGCAATTTTAAGCATCTCTGCTGGATTGTACGAGCAATATCAAAATTTAATGCGAACGCAGGACTTCATCGACTACGATGACATGATTTTAGCCGCACTAAGGGTTCTAGACAACGACAACGCCCGCAGAATTGAGCAAAACCAAGTTTTCGCTGTCTTTGAAGACGAAGCACAAGATTCCAGCCCCCTACAAACTCGACTATTAACAATTCTCGCCACTCATACCGAAGATAGAGAGAGAGGGGGAACAGACTCTTCACTCGTGACTCCCCGTTTCAAAATCAACTTAGTACGTGTTGGCGATCCCAATCAGGCGATTAATTCCACTTTCACCCCAGCCGATCCGATTTATTTTCGGCAATTTTGTGAAGAGTGCCAGACTCAGAATCGATTGGCGACAATGGATCAAGCCGGTCGCAGTACCAGAATTATTATTGAAGCGGCTAACTTTGTTTTAGAGTGGGTGAATAGTCATTTGTCGTCTGTGAATGACAAAGGACAATTGACAGAAGATAAAGGACAATTGCCGTTTCGCAATCAAAAAATTCGTCCTGTAGATCCAGGCGATCCTCAACCAAATGCCAATCCCGAACAAGCGGGACGAGGATTAGAACTATATACTCCCCGTGACATTCATCACACTGTTGAGTTACTCTCTCAGAAGGTCATTGAGTTATTTGCTCAAGATCCAACAAAAATCAGTGCAGCTGTTTTAGTGCGGGAAAATCGTCAAGGACGGTGGTTGGCAGAAGCACTTGCTCCCA
Source organism: Rhizonema sp. PD38 (assembly GCA_029379285.1). Lineage (GTDB taxonomy): Bacteria > Cyanobacteriota > Cyanobacteriia > Cyanobacteriales > Nostocaceae > Rhizonema. The sequence goes on along the minus strand of JAQYWP010000522.1, from coordinate 1,758 downwards.
TATGTACTGAACACAAAATTACACTTTACGATGTGGGAAAAAACGAACGCCATTCTCACATACCTGAGGAAATTTTGGCCCTGCTGCAATTGTGCGATCGCCCCCATTCCCCTGACTACCTCAAAGCTTCTCTCCAAGTTTTTGTCCAAAGGCGCTTGATTGAACCTCAAGACTTAAACGCCCTTGCTAGTTTACCAGAAGAATTTTTGTATCCAGGTCCCTTAGCGCCACCTCAGCCAGAACCAGTGCAAAAAGCCGCACATTTATGTCGAAGTTTACTGCGTGCCCGCCTGGAACTACCTTTATACCACTTAATTTCCTTCCTTGCCTTAGCGTTAGATTACGATCAAGCAGAACTAGCAACAGCTGACAAACTATCAGAACGCATCAACCAGCAAATAGCTGGCAATATCTCAATGGGGGCGATGCTGAGTGTTCTCAGTGAAATCGTCAGTTCCGAACGGTTTGAACCAGTGGAAACAGAAGATATAGAAGCACGGTACACTCGTCCTGGTCAACTTACCATTATTACAATGCACAAGGCCAAAGGGCTGGATTGGGACTATGTTTTTATACCCTTTTTACACGAGAACTTGATTCCTGGAAGATTTTGGGTTCCTCCTCAGAGCCAGTTTTTAGGTAACTTTACCTTATCAGAAGTTGCTCGCGCCCAAATTCGCAGTGTTCTCCACGGTGAATCGACTTTACCGACTACTGCTGCCGCGAGTGAACAGGCAAAACACTTAAAAACTGCTGAAGAATATCGTTTATTGTACGTTGCCATGACACGCGCAAAGCGTCTGTTGTGGATCTCTGCAGCGCAAAAAGCACCATTCACATGGAGTAAACCAGAGAATTTACAATCTACAGCGCCTTGTCCCGTTTTTTCAGCACTAAAACGCCAGTTCCCCGAATGTTTGGGAAGCTGAGTTATCGATTAGGGATGAGCAATTAGTAGTGTAAAAACCAATTCCTGACAGTGCCTGTTAATTTTCATCTATAACAAAACACTGCTGTAATCCATAAATTACAACAGTTTCAATATTATTTTAGAACCTAAATTAACTAGATTGAAATAACTTTGCCAACTCAGTATCAATTTGGTCAGGAGTTATTGTGATTCTGTTTGGTGAAGCTCTTAACTTATCAACGTATTTGTGAAAAGCTTCGGTGTCATGAGGATTGTGGCGAACATAATCACGCAATTCTGCCCGTGTCATATTTTCAAAATTCGATGTCGTCATATTTCAATCTTCCATCAACCTCTATTTCTATTTCTATTGTGTCATTCACAATCATGTATATACACTTGGTTCGTTCATCTAATCGAGTCATGTTAATGTCCTGTAGTAAATTACTAGCCATTAAGCATACTCGGTACACCGTTTTAAGTTGGGCTGTTGTTGGTTCCAACTCGGTACTACCTCACATTATAAAAAATTGTTCCCGCTCTTGAAGATACCCCAGTGGGAGATCATTAAGCTTTAGTGATTCTAATTTCAGTAGTCTCATATGGGCATTGAGCCGAGAGGAAAAGGCACACAGATGCATTATATACATCTAGCTTGAGCGGGAATGTGAGATTGCTCAACGTGTCGAGAGATACAGGGGAACGGAGTCACCGTAGTACTTTGACAAACAGAGCAATGGTATTGGTATAAATAGAGGAGTAAAGTCAGCCGATCACACAACCAAGGAGTCATGTCATGGGATATCAGCCGATACACAACTACGGGATCATCGGCAATATGTACACCA
>JAQYWP010000521.1 GCA_029379285.1 Rhizonema sp. PD38 | reverse complement strand
GACTTATTTTTAACTCCTCACTTCTGATTATTCATTTCTCACTCTCTTGTATCGCACTAAACTAGGCAAACCAAATGCTAGGACACATACTTGTTGGACGATACCAAATTATTAGTTACTTAGGAGGAGGGGGATTTGGAGAAACCTTTGTGGCTTGTGATACTCATTTACCAGGATCGCCTCAGTGTGTAGTGAAAAGACTCAAACCCCAAGCGACAGATCCAGTAACTTTACAAACAGCCAGACGTTTATTCGATACAGAAGCTCAAGTTTTGTATCAGTTGGGTACTCATGATCGCATTCCCCAACTTTTAGCTTATTTTGAGGAAAACGAAGAATTTTATCTCGTACAGGAATTTATTGAAAGTCATGACTTGAGTCAAGAATTCACGCCCGGAAAAATCTTCACTCAAGAACAAGTCATTTCCCTATTACAAGAAATCTTGACAATCTTGCAATTTGTTCATCAACAGAAAGTCATTCACCGCGATATCAATCCGCGAAACTTACTGAGACGTAAGCAAGATGATAAGTTAGTTTTAATAGATTTTGGAGCAGTCAAACAAATTACAACCCAGGTGATAACTCCAGGCGGAAACACAAAATTTACTGTGGCGATCGGTACCCCCGGATATATTCCCAGTGAACAAGCTCAAGGTGATCCAAAGTTCTCTAGTGATATCTATGCTTTAGGAATCATTGGTATTCAAGCTTTAACTGGGTTATCACCTGAGCAAATTGAAAAAGATGCCGATACAAATGAACTTAACTGGCAAAAATATACAACGGTAAGCGATGATTTTGCTAAACTTTTAGACAAAATGGTGCGGTATGATTTTCGCCAACGCTATTCCTCCGCAACAGTCGCTTTACAAGCAATTACTGATTGGAACCAACCCCATCATACCGTTCCATTAAATGTTTATACTCCACCACCAATCAAAATCTTCCCTAAATTTTCTAAAAAGTTACTCAGAAATTCTGTATTAGGGCTAAGTTTTATAGGAATAGGGATTATCACATCTATTTATATTGTTCAGGCAATCAACTCTGCTAATGCTACAGAGTTGTACAAGCAAGCAAATACACTTTATGAATTACAACGTTATAAAGATGCTCTATCTACCTATGAAAAAATTCTCCAAATTAGACCAGATTATGCTTTAGCATGGAATGGTCAAGCTAAAGCACTGTCAGAATTAAAAGAATATAAAGAAGCACTTGTAGCTTACGATAAAGCAATTCAAATTAAGCCAAATTATTTAGACGCTTGGAGCGGACGTGCTTTTGCGCTCTTTAAGTTGCAACGATATGCTGAAGCGATCGCCTCTTTTGATAAAGCTTTACAGTTAGAAAATAACTCTCCAGCTCTTTGGAATGCTAAAGGTGAAGCTTTAACTCATTTAAACCAATATGATCAAGCTATCAAATCTTATGAAAAAGCTATTGAATTAAAAAAAGATTTTTATGAAGCTTGGTATAATAAAGCTAGGGCATTACATAATTTAAAAAGGTACGACGAGGCAATAGCTGCGTACGATAAAACTGTCGAATTAAAATCTGACTATTCGCTTGCATGGTACAATCGAGGCAATGCATTAGTTAACATCCAACGCTACCAAGATGCTTTTGCTGCTTATGACAAAGCAGTGCAATACACGCCAAATTATCAGCAAGCCTGGTTGTCAAGAAGCAATCTCCTGATTAATTTGCAACGTTATGCAGAAGCAATTGAATCTTTTAATCAAGTTATTAAATACAGTCCCAATAACTATCAAGCTTGGTACAATCGGGGCTGGTCACTGCATCAAATGCAACGTGACGAAGAAGCAGTTGCATCTTATAATAAAGCAATTGAATTGAAGCGAAATGATTATCAAGTATGGTATAATAAGGGAAATTCGCTGTACAATCTAAAGAAATATGCAGATGCGATCGCATCATACAATAGAGCAATTCGTTATAAGTCAGACTATAGCGAAACATGGTACAGCAGAGGGAATGCCCTATTGAATTTGCAGCATTATCAGGATGCGATCGCATCATATGACAAAGCAATTAAACTCAAGTCAGATTATCAACAAGCAATAAACGCCCGTAACCAAGCGCAAGAAAAGTTAAAGGCGAATAGTGTACAACAACCAGAAGGCATTTAGACATATTCGTCATCTCACACCTCAAACAGATCCCATTGTATTCGGTGTAGAAAATAACAACAGTTAGCAGTTAGAAGCTAACTGCTAACTGCTCATTTCTACCGAATATTTGCCTCTTGCAATAAGCTACCAGGTTCGGAAGATTGTGACATCTTCGTATAACTGTTACCGATGAATGGCTCAACCCTATCTAAGGCAGCAGTCATTCTTAATGAAGCTATCTTTTGACCTTCATTCTGAATTTGCTGCTTTTGAGCATACTCGATCAGCTTATTTCGAGCAGTTCTATAGACTGAAGTATCTTTAGGAATTTGGTGAAGAAACTTCATCGCACCATCAAAATCACTCACTGCTGCTTGATCGTATGCCTTTTGTAACAAATGGGTTGCACGAATATGCTGCTTCTGGCTGTATTCCGCCAACTTCTGTTGAACGCTGTGATCAGCAGAGGTGTTTTTAGGAATTTGGTGAAGATAGTCTAAAGCCTCGTTAAATTCATGTACTTCGGCTTTTTCATAGGCTTTAGCTAATAAATCTTGTGTTCGTGTTTCGATATGATCTTGTGCTTGCTCAACGAGTGTGTCTGTTTTTGATTGCCAGTATAAAATATCAGGGACTTGAGGAGCAGCATGAAGTACATCTGACCATCGATTCTCATGAAAAGCTTTTTCAGCGACTTGATATTGGTGAGCAGCAATTTGCCATTGATTTTGCCATTCTTCAATAGTGGCTTGTGCCTCTGGGTACATATGACTAGTCGAAGGAATTGAATTAACCAGAGCGAGTGCTCCAGACAAATCCCCTTGTTGATATTCTTCCGTTGCTTTATATAAAGTTTCTGTTTCTCGCTGTGCTGGGGAATGATTCATTAAAGAATATACCCCAAATCCCAACATGAAAGAATTAACTGCCAATCCCACTTTCATTCCCACAAGTAAGGGCGATATGTTTGAAGAGGGATGATGATTGCTAGGAACAATTAACTCGTCTTGATAATAATCATCATTTTCCCCCTTTTGCAATAAGGTATACTCTACTTCTAATATTCGCGATTTGTCACATTCCAATGGCATTTGCTCAAGCGCCTGTAGGATCTCGGTTACAGACTGGTAGCGGTCTTTAAAGTCGTAACGGATCATTTGACTGAGAACAGCAGCGAGATAGTCGCTGACAAACACATCGTTCAAATGCCAAATAATCTCATTATTCGTTGGATCAACTTTGTTTAATTGCCGTGGTGTACGCCCTATTAAAGCCTGAATTGCAATCATGCCTAAAGCAAAAATATCACTGTTAGGCTGTGTCTGACCTATAAATTGTTCTGGTGGTATGTACCCCAAAGAGGTTACAGGAATCCTGTATATAGGTAATACCGAATCTAACCCAAGATCAACTGGCTGGATCGAGCCAAGATCCATAAGAACTAACTTGCTATCACAAGCACGTCTGATGAAGTTTTCTGGCTTAACATCACAATGAATAACTTCTTGAGAGTGAACAAATTGTAGAATTTTTAAGGCTTCTCGTAAAAATTCTACAACTTCGCTTTCACTCCAAAGATATTCTGGATCTTGATTTGTGGGCAGTTCGGCAGCTAGCGAATGTCCTTCAATAAACTCTTGGACTAAGTAGAAGCGCTCATTTTCCTCAAAGTGAGAGATGAGTTGGGGAATTTGCTCATGTTGTCCAAGAAACCTTAAGATTTCGGTTTCGGTGAGAAAGCGCAACCTCAGAGTTTCTGCGTAGCTGGGTTCGCTATTATTCGCTTTTAGCTGTTTAATAACACACTTGGGATTCTCTGGAGTCTCAATGTCTATCGCAACGTATGTTTGTCCAAATACACCTGCACCCAAGCTTTGGACGACTTGGTAACGTCCTTGCAGTACTTTACCGATCATGTATTGGGTCATTGGCTAATTACTTAGTCTCTGCTTATATAGGTTTCCTAACATTTCTCCCTGTTTCCGGAATTCCTGATAAATCTATGAAAAAAATAAATTAACCATTTCTCCAATGGTAATTTTTCTTCTATTTATGATTTAACCGTAGATAGCAGATGCGATGTGGTAGATGGCATGAGGTATGGAGTTTTACTTATGACTCAGGAACACCCATTGCCGAAAAGCTTTGGCTCCTCTGTACAACTGAATGGGTTTTCCTCTTCCTACTACATACCAGTCATTGCTCTTTCTAAGTGTTTTCTTTACTGTGTTTTATAACACAAAACATCAAGCTAACACAAGTCTTTAAACATTTGCAGATCTTATTACCAATAAGATCAACCTGTAGCGCATTGCATCTAAGAATTGCAGCAACTGCCCACCCATTCTTAGGGAGATCCAAAAAAATAAATCAACCGCCGTTAAACTAGAACGAGAGTCGTAGTCGCGCACGCTAACGCCAAGGGATCTTTCCAAGAGCAAAGCTCTCTTGACGCGAAATCTGCCGGAAAGAGTACTCTCAAGGCGCGAGTTTCGCGGAAGCTTCCGCCCCCAAGACTTCGCGCGAAGTCTGCCGGAAAGAATATAGCTGCCCGGCGAGCTTCGCGCTTGGGTTCATACATACGGCTCTTGATTTATTTACTAGTAAGTGCCTTAGACGCAATGTGCAACCACAAGCTGCTAAAAGCGTCTGCCTAAAGTCCCGCCACTGTCAATATATTCGCTCTGTCAGCCGCGTTTCTACTTAGGAGAATGCGACAAAACACGGACGAAAAGCAGCAATCATCGGCTGTCTGCGAGTTCTGATTTCTCTTCTTCAGGAATTGGAGCAGTAAATTCCTCAAATATGGTCATAATGACTGCTGCTGCGGGAACCGCTATAATCAAACCGATAAATCCTAGAAGTTTACCGAAAGATAGGAAGGCAAGGATAACTACTATTGGATGTAGATGTACTCGCTGACCCATGATTATAGGTTGGATGAAGTGAACATCGACTTGGTTTAAAATCAAGAAGAACACTACGACAAGTAGAGCTTTAACTGGGGAGATAGTAAGTGCTACTAGCGCTGGCAGAAGTGTACCGACAATTGAACCAAAGTAAGGAATAACTTCTATAATTCCAGCAATAAGACCAAAAGAGATAGCCAAGGGAACTTTGAGAATCCAGAGTCCAATCATGGCTCCACCACCAATAATTAGCATTCCCAATCCCGTACCTAAAAGCCAGCCTTCAAGTCTCCTCTCGATAGTTTTGAGTAACTTAATAATTCGAGGGTGTTCCCTTCTCGGTGCCAACCGCAGCATTCCTTGAATTAAGGAATTAGGGTTGTAAGCCATGTATAAGGCGAGGATTAAGGTAGCTACAGTATCAATCGACACATCCAAAGTACTTCTGAGGATTAGTGGAAAGAAAGAAACGACTCGGTTAAGTAAACCTTTTAACTGCTCTAAACCTTGAGATAAATCGGGAATAAAACTAGCTTGATTGTGAAGCCTGCGAGATAAATTAATCAGGGCGTTCAGGTAATCAGGTAATGATGTACTTAATGTCAGTGCCTCTTCGTATATGCTAGGAGCTACCACGAAGCCAAGGAATAAGAAAAAGGCGACAACCACTCCAATAAGTATCATCACCGCTATCCAAGGCACTTTGACAAACTTCAATAACCACTGCAAAGTAGTGCGAAGAATTAGAGCAACAAGCGCGGCTAGAGCAACCAATTCTAAGATCGGTAAAAGCCTAATAATAATATAAAGTGCGGCTACAACAAATACTGCTAAAGGAGCCCCATGAGTAAGCCGTCCCCATCCACTATCTCGATCTCTAGAGCCTGACATGGCACTCTTCTTTTATATAATTTACTATTTTCAACATCAATAAACTATCCACTAGGAACACCGTTGATTAACGCTTATGGCAATTTTACAGGAATTCTAGAGAAAGCCCATGTCTAAGGCCACTAAAACTTCTATATGAGTGCGATGTCCTTGGCAACGGCGCACATCCGTATCGCAATTTTGCAAGTCTGAGAAGATGATTGGATTTCGTACAATACATTCAGGACAGCTAAAATATTTCGACGAAAAAACAGGATTTTTCAAATCTGCTCTAAGTCTCAAATAACTTAGCCGCTATCAAAACCTAATGATTTATAACTTACCGAGCATAATAAAGACTA
>JAQYWP010000520.1 GCA_029379285.1 Rhizonema sp. PD38 | reverse complement strand
TTCTTAATACAAATTAACCTATGATTGAAATTGAAAATTCCTTCAGTACAGGATATGTCAAAGTTTACCTCCCATGAATCGGATGTTTTAGTGGTTGGTGCCGGTCCTGTTGGGCTAACTCTGGCATCGGAGCTAACACGCTATGGAGTTCGCTGTCGTGTTTTAGACAAGGATGCAGGACCTGAGAATGTTTCTAAAGCAATAGTTGTGCATGTCCGGACTCTGGAAGTTTTGGCAGCGATGAATGCTCTAGCACCTGTTTTAGCTGAGAGTAAACCACTGCGTCAGGTGGAATTACATGCTTACGGTAAGCATATCGGTCATTGCGACTTAAATGGGATTGACAGTCCCTACCCCCATCCAATTATTATCGGTCAGAACAGAACGGAACATATTTTAGAACAGCACCTCAACAGCCTTGATATTAAAGTCGATTGGCAGGTGGAGGCAAGAGGATTTCAGCAGGATGAGTCTGGGGTAACAGTAACCCTGCGTCATGCAGACGGAAGGGTTGAAGAGACTCGCACTCAGTGGCTGATTGGTTGCGATGGTTCTAACAGCATAGTCCGCAAGCAACTGGAACTCAACTTTGAAGGCGATCGCTACGAAAACGAGCAGTTTATCCAAGCTGACGTCAAAATTCGTTGGACGCTTCCCAAAGGAGCGAGTTACCTTTTCCTGACAAATGCAGGTTATATGATGGTGATTGAGATGCCAGACGATATCGTTCGCGTCTTCATCTCTGTACCAGATCCCGATCCTAGCAACGACACTTCTCCCACCTTATCAGAAGTTCAGGAGGCTTTAATCGAACTAGGGGGAATCGATGCTCAGCTATATGAACCAGTTTGGTTGGCACGTTATCGCACCTCCCACTGTCAAGCAGATCGCTTTCGAGAAGGACGTGTCTTCGTTGCTGGAGATGCGGGTCACGTACATGTACCTATTGGCGGACAAGGAATGAATACTGGCATTCAAGACGCTTTTAATCTGGCATGGAAACTCGCATACGTTATCAAGGGAGTTGCACACCCCGAACTGCTAGATAGTTACAACGCTGAACGACACCCAGTTGCCGTCGCCCTCTTGGAGGGAACAGATAAAGCTTACCGCAGCATCTTCAACAAGAGCGAACTTTTTCAGAAAGCTGCCCGTTTGTTGAGTCCAATGATTATTCAAATGGAATCGCTGCAAACTCGCATCCGCAATACATTAGAAGAAGTTACAATTAGCTATAAAGACAGTCCCCTGACAGTTGACGTTGGTGGCAGTAGTGGACCTATCGCAGGTGAACGAGCACCAGATGCTATTCTGGTAAGACTGGCAGATAAAGAAACTATTCGCCTGTTTGAGGTTTTTCAGGGAACTGATTGGACATTGCTTTTGCTAAGCGGGCAGGCAATGAATCCTCTTTCATACCGCAATTTAACTGCGATCGGCAAAACGATTACCGATAAGTACGGTTATATTATTAAACCGCATTTGGTCGTAGCGGATATAGCGCCTCCTCAACTTCCAGAAGAACTGGATTGGAATGGCTCCATACTTATGGACAGTCAGCAATACCTGCATAAAAAATATGGTGCCAGTTCCGCTTGCCTTTACTTGATACGTCCCGACTGGTATATCGGTTTCCGAGGACATCCTTCTGATACTGATAAGTTGATGACGTATCTTGGAGGAGTTTTAATTTGAGTATAGCAGTTCAAAGTTGACGCAACACTACGTTAAAAATTAGAGTAAATTGGAGTAAATCTCAATTAAATTTAGTCCAATTTACGAAGTAATGTCTCTAAACATTCATTAAATCTTACACAAGAGCATGATTTCAGAAAAAAATTTGCTTAGCGTAGTAATTGGAACAGTTTGCTCGAAAAATTTATCGTCAGTCCGCCGTGTTTGGTCAGACAGTGCATAATTTCGGTAACGTTAATCGTCAAACCTATAGAGAAGATTGAATCAGAATTATCGAGAATAGGACGTTACAATGCTGAAACTTTTCGCTCTAGCCGACTTTTTTTGCTGTCTCTTCCCGATGAGATTCTGGATGCACTGCGACGTGGCGAAATTGAGTACACTAAAGCCCAAGTAATTGCCCGAGTCAAGCCAGAACAACAGCGGTCTGAATTGCTCAATAAAGCAATTACTGAAAACTTACCTCTTAAGGAAATAAAGACTAGAGTTCAGCAATTGAAATCTAAAACAGAAGAACCACCAGAGAGGATTTTGGTCGAACGGCTTAATGAAATTAGCAATGCTATTAGGTGGATGAGGGGGCTAAAACCATTAATTTATCGTCATTGTGGCTTCAGTGAATCGGTACAAGGTAACTTCGTGGGACTCAGGGCGACCTTCAGAAAGAAGTGGAGAAAATTGCTGAGGAGTGAGAGCAAAAAGCTTTATCTAGTAAGCGTTTCCGGCATGGCACTTTGCTCCACGGATCTCGGCTCAATCCCATAACGTCTCTTTTATAGTACATAGGTACTATAGAAGAAAACCCTGTTCCCTCGTCAAATGGTAGCTTAAGCATAACAGGTACGGAAGAGCCTAAATTGTTATTTACTCCACGAAGTGATTCTTCTTCCCTAGTTCTTCTCGATTAGCTTCTAAAGTGAATTTATCAACCAACCGGAACGATAAGATTATTACCAGCGCAAAGTAAAAATTTTCGGCTTTGTGAGCGCTAATTAACTATTCAGCCAAAGGTAGATATCCTCTTTTTTCAACTTCTACAAAGAAAACTACAAACAATAGGAGAAAGTCAAATGATATTTATAGATTGGAACGATTTAGAAGTAAGCAAACGGCTTAACGATGGAGACGTAGTATCAGTAAAAATTGAAAATATTGGAACTACAAATACATCTAAGTTTGTACTTGAGCTAGCTCAACATAAAACTTGGTGGAAAGGAGTACAACTTCTTGATAATACTGATGGACAAATAGGATTTTTGGAAGTTTCTGATAACAATAAACTATCCAATACCTTAGAAGCGAATACAGTTGATATCGAAGTTGGAGGTCACATTGTTCTTTGGAAAGCTAAAACATTGGGAGTTCATACTCCAATGTATGCAATTGCAGACCTGGAACGTGTTAGAGGTAAAAAAGTCACATTCCATTGGAGTGCAGATTAACAGCCTAAATGGCTCTTCGTACCAATAGTCTATCGTGAGTAGTTGTGCTAGGAGCGCGCTCCTAGCACAACTACGAACAAAACGCCACTCATTCGTCAGTCGTCAGTCGTCAGAATGGCGACTGTACTCCGCTACATTTTTCCTAAACAATTCCTGTCTAAAAACTATACAAACTAATGAAGGTTTCGTGGATTAGGCGGCGAAAAGTATAGCAATTGCGTTCAGAGGGAATGAAGGTAGAGCCGCGATTAATCAAAACTTATACGTAAATCGAGTCGAAACCCGCATTCTAACGTTAAGCACGTCGGCACTCTAACTACTTAATTGAGAAACCTCGCTGCAAAGCGTGAGCTTATCATTTGCTATCAGTTTTGAAGCGCAAATGATATCACTCAGTAGTAGTCATGCGTTCTCGAGCAGACCCATAAAAACGTTTACACACTCTCTCCTGAGAAGAACTAATCCTATTCTTGATTAGTGTTTTTTCTTTAGGTTCCATACGGACATACTTAAATCAGTAATGCCGTTAAATCTAATGGCACTATGTTAGTATCAGTTAAATAACTCATTAAAGGCAATGATGGGAACGAGTAGTTTCTGAGTTGGTGCCAAGCGAGTCAGGGATGGTGTGAGCCTGACCATACAGCAGAAATGAATATCCTCCCTGAGCCGCCCTCCAAACAAAGCTTTCCAAAATGGCTAATGCTTTAAGTAGATAGGGACGTGTCCTGCACGTTACAGCAGGTTGCTCTTCCTAGTAAGGAGTAGCAGCAAAGACCCAAGTCGCAGGATTTTGGGTAAAGTTGGGTGGTACCGCGCTCACCTCAGCGCCCCAACGAAGGAGGTGTAGGAGATAGCTTTTGCTAACCCTACAAGCGAGATTCCAATGGCTAAAGTCCAACACGGATAGTAACTCGTAAGCGCGGTATATTTATGTTTAGAGAAGTTAAAAAAACGCCAAGCTTTCCAACTCTTGAGCAAGAGGTTATTGATTTTTGGAAAGCGCACCATATCTTTCAAAAGTCAGTGGAAAAAGATGCACCTCAAGGAAACTTTGTGTTCTATGAAGGTCCGCCAACTGCTAATGGTAAGCCAGGAGTTCACCATGTTATCTCCCGTGCCTACAAAGATCTGTTTCTGCGCTACAAAACGATGCAAGGTTATCGAGTTGATCGCAAAGGTGGATGGGATACACATGGTTTACCCGTCGAACTGGAAGTGGAGAAGCGGTTAGGCTTTACGAAGAAAGAGGAACTAACAGGACGCGATTTGTCAAAGTTAGATTTGCATCGTCCTTATGTTGACGAAATCACCTTTCTTCGGAATAGTAAGTATTTTAAGCGCCTTCCCTATACTGTCGATGTCTGGTTTGAGTCAGGAGCAATGCCTTATGCCCAATGGCATTATCCTTTTGAAAATCAAGATAGATTTGCTCAAAATTTTCCAGCTGACTACATCTGTGAGGCGATCGACCAGACTCGCGGTTGGTTTTATAGCCTCCACGCTCTAGCTACCCTACTTACAAATACTGGCGATGCTCATCAACCGCGCTCTCACGGTGCTCTTGTGGCGATCGCTCAGGATTCTCCCGCCTTCAAAAATGTTATTGTCCTCGGACACATTGTAGATGAAAGAGGTGAGAAAATGTCGAAGTCCAAGGGCAATACTGTAGATCCTTGGAGCGTCTTAGATGCTCAAGGCGCTGATGCATTACGGTGGTACCTTTACAGCACCAGTCCACCGGAGACGACCAAACGCTTCTCGCAATCAGTGGTTGATGATACATTACACGACTTCTTCATGACGCTATGGAATACATACAGTTTCTTCGTGCTTTACGCCAAGCTGGATCAACCTGATTTGAAACAAGACATTCCGATCATGGAGCGTCCTGAAATTGATCGGTGGTTAGTCTCCAAAGTTCACGAGCTTATCCAAGATGTAACCGAACGATTAGACGCTTACGATCCAACTAGTGCGAGCCGGACGATTCGCGATTTCGTTGTGAATGATCTGTCTAACTGGTATGTCCGTCGCAGTCGCCGCCGCTTTTGGAAGTCTGACAATGATAGTGACAAACTCTCGGCATATAAGACTCTCTATGACACGCTCGTCGTTATTGCTAAACTCATGGCACCAATGGCTCCATTTGTCAGCGAACATATTTACCAAAATTTGGTGTTGAATGTCTTTCCGGATGAACCAGAATCAGTGCATTTAGCACATTGGGTCAAGTTCGATACTACCCTCATCGATACGGTTCTATTGCGCGATATGGAAACGCTCATACGCATTGTAGAGTTAGGGCGTGCTGCTCGCGCTACCGCCGGGGTTAAGATCCGACAACCGCTTTCTGAAATCTTGGTGCGGGTTAGCAATGAAGCAGAGATGACAGGACTCAAACGCTTGGAAGAACAACTCAAGGAAGAACTTAATGTTAAGCAAGTTACTTACTTAGACATCACAGCAGATTTTGTGGACTACACGATTAAACCGAATTTGCCACTCCTTGGCAAGCGTCTTGGTAAGCAACTGCCTACGTTAAAGCAGAAGCTTGCAACCATTGACAACCGTGCGATCGTTCACAATATCCGCAACTGGAAGGAAACAGTCATCAATCTTGATGGAGAATTGTGTCATCTTGAACCTGAAGCATTTTTAATTGAGGTTAAGAGTCCATCTGGGTATGCGGCGATTGAAGAACATGGTTATTTAGCCGCATTGAACACTCAACTAACATTAGAGTTGATTCAAGAAGGGTTAGTTCGAGATACCATTCGTTTCTTACAAGAAGCACGGAAAAAAGCTGGGCTTGGACTTTCAGATCGAATTCATCTTGGGCTGAAAACGTCAGGTATTCTTTTAGAAGCTCTCGAGGTACATCTTAAAACAGTGAAAAGCGAAGTATTAGCTGAGGAGATCTGTTTTGAGGAGATTGAAGATGCGTTCTACAGCGAATGCATGAAGATTAATGAGATAGAGATGATTTGTTGGATAACGCGATAAAACACAAAAGTCTCTTCTCTGTTTTATATCGTTATAATGGGATTTTTTCCATTTCATGAGTCTGCCAACAAGGACTTGATTTAATGCGACAGGCTAGAGAAGCGAGTAAGCGTTGTCAAGCTCTGATACAACAGTTAAAA
>JAQYWP010000519.1 GCA_029379285.1 Rhizonema sp. PD38 | reverse complement strand
GAATTAGAGAAACAAATTAATCAAGCTTTAAAAAGTCGAGTCCCAAAAGGAATTAAAAAAGGACACCTAAAACTAGCTATTGATTTAAACTTAATTCCTTATTATGGCAAGCCTAGTAATAAGGAATTACCCTATATATATCGGAGCGAAGCTAAATCTGGGACTTGTTCCTTCTAAGCAAAGCTCGCCGGGGGAAGCTTCCCCCGGCAGACTTTACTACAAGCCACCGATCAATGATTTGATAGATTTTGTCGATTATTTCCTGAGAATAGCCATTTGCCAACATCCACGTTTGAAAAGGGTTAGTGCCATATGAAATGTGTTGCAACATTGCATCAAATTCTGAAGAGGAAATGCCTATTGTCATCAGAACATCAGTTTGGTTCAGTGGAATAATACCATCAGCCATCAGTTGCATTAAAGGGCGTTGATTTTCATGACATTCAAATTCTGCTTGCCAAGTTTGCTCGAGAGGACAAGCTAAGATTGACTGCACATGTTGATAAACTGATCCGTTTACGAGCGCAGGAGTGCACTCCTGAATTTTGACTCCTGGCTCTTCTTTCTCACAACTTGTCTGCGGACACAAAAGAAACCAGGTTTCTAAATAAAGACAAATTGCTAAAACGATGGATATTGCTGAATAAACCTAGTTTAAGTGTAAGTATTTGTCTCAGTTTTTCAAAAAGCCTTAGTCTTCTTGGTGCTTGTGGATTTGCCATCTGTAAAATCTTCTCTAGCAACCAAGGCGCAAGATATTGACACCAGACGGCTAAGTGACTTTGCCATCCAACTAATATTTCTGGTGAATCCCTTTGTAATCCGACAATCAGTGCTTGAGCGACTTTCTCAGGCGTCATGGGCATAACCCAGCGGAATAATTCTAAGTCTCGCACCATGTCTGTATCAGTAAGAGAAGGCATGAATGCGATCACTCTGATGTTATTTTCCGCTAATTCGCGACGTAAGGCTTGGGTAAATCCTAAAATTGCAAACTTGGTTGCTGAATATGTTGCCATAGTCGGTGCAGCCACTTTCCCCATCAAACTCGAGACATTGACAATTGTCCCTTCTCTTCGGCTTGCCATACGTCTGGCTAGCAGATGAGTCATTGTGTAAGTTCCTAATAAATTCAGAGAGAGTTCTTCTTGAAGCTGCGGCAACTTTGATTGTAAAAAGGAGTTTTGGTGAGCGACTCCTGCACAGTTAATCAATAGATGAATTGGGCCATAACTCCGCCAAACTTGGGCACAAGCAACATTTACAAAAATGGGCTTCGTTAAATCGATTCCCATAGCTACGGCTTCTACGCCCATTGCCTCAATTTCTTTGGCTACCTCAGCTAATTTGTAGCGATCGCGTGCCATCAATATCAGCCGCTTCACGCCTTGCCTTGCTAACTCGAGAGCGATCGCACGCCCAATACCACGAGAAGCTCCAGTTATGAGAACAACTTTACCTTGAATATTCATGGGTTTTAACCTCAAGATTCGCTTGTCTTACCGCACTCTTCATCTTTGCCTACAGATACAATCACAGCTTCCTCATCTGATAGCACCGGGTAAGACAAATTAATAAATGGTGATTGAAAAATGAACCTCATCGTTACTAGTTGCTGATTTTTTTCCTATTAACTATTACCATGACCAGAGTTTCATAACTCAAAAAGAACCTATCTATGCTGCATCTCTATTTCAAAACGTCATTAATCCTCGTTCTTTTTTCAGAGTAAATGCTAATGAGCGACGAGACAAAACTACCCCTACACGTTTGTTCGTGCGATAATTCAGTTCAATCTACCTCGTAAGGCATACATCTCCAGTAGGCGGAGCATATACCGGAATTGTTTATTCCTACACACCTTAGCAATAAAATCAAGCACTTGCAATATTTTGTTATAAGTATTTCTTAATACTTGCCAGGACCAAACAGTATATATATGCAATATTTGTTTAATAATTTTTATAAATCACTTCATGATCGATTTTTCTAACTTTTCGCTGTAAAGATTGAAATAACACAATAACATTTTGCGCTGGGATCATTTGTGAGCAAAGTATTAACAGAATGAACACGTGCTTTGTGATCGTAGTTTCGGGTTTGTCGCTGCCGAACTTTATGGTAAAAAAGCAAATAAATTTTGCTTTCCCACCTACCCTTGGGGGGGATTGAATACTCAGTGCGATCGCAAAGCGCTAACATTTCCTAGTGCAAGATGTGACTTATGGGAACCTAGTTCGATGTCCTCAAGCATCGTGGTTTGTGTAGATGGTTTCCAGGCTAGCTCCTTTTCAAGCTTTTGAGGATGATGTCCTTCAATTTCGTCTGGCTACGCCAAACATTAATTGAAGGATTATTTGTATTTGTTCCGTTATTCATCCCGGCACTGATTCCTTTGAGAGAGTACAGTGCCGGACTTCTAACGGTAATAGTTAAAATTTGGCAGTTCAGTCTAAGTAATCAATGGGTAACACTGCCATCAAATTTTCACTAGGTCGCGGGATAAAGTGGGAAGAGAGGAAGATTTTATCACCTTCTTTTTGAGGCTCGATTCTCTTAGCTGCTTCAATTCCTGCTTCAACTGAAATTTTGACCGCTGAGACATCACCCCGGACGACAATCGTCACATAAGCCCCACTGACCTTTTCCATTTTCACTAAAGTAACGCTGGCGGCTTTACACATTACATCAGCAACTGCAAGTGCCGGCGGTAATCCCCGCACTTCAACCATCCCAACAGCAGATCCCATGAGTTGACTCCCGACAATGGGTAACACCTAAATTATTGCAGATTGTATCGAATTGTCGCTAAAGGCATTGCGCTTTGCAGAAGAGGAGTGAAGCAGCGCTGCAGGAGGAGCCAGTGCTGCAGGAGGTGAGACCAGTGCTGCAGGAGGGTTTCCCTCCGTAGGCATCTGGCGTTAGCGAAGCGTTAGCGACGAAGGAGCGTCACCCGAAGGGGTTAGCCCGACCTAGGCATCTGGCGTCGGTTAGCCCGACCTAGGCGACTGCTGTTAGCGTTAGCGAGTCTTCGAGCGTCAGCGGTAGCGAGGCACGAGCGTCGGAACGAGCGTCACCCGAAGGGTGATGAAGTGCCCTAGCTTCAAGGGTTTTCAGCGTGCTATCCTTATAACCTGTGTCCGCAATTGATGAGAACATAACTGTGACAGCCATCCAAACAACCTTGGTTCTTGCCATGACGGCTGATGGAAAGATTAGTGCTATAGACCCTAAAGCACCAAGACATTCCGATGCTGCCGATAAAGCACATGTTAAATATCAAATATCTTTAGCCGATCTTATATTGATAGGCTCAGGAACAATTCGCGCTGAGGGAAAAATGTCTACAATTCAGGATCCCGAAGTGCTAGCAGCGCGTAGTGTTCGAGGTCAGTCTCCCCAACCGATTATCTGTGTTGTTTCGCGATCGCTCGATCTATCGGCTGACTTACCTTTTTTCCAGCAAGACATTGAGCGGTGGATATTTACGACAAGAACTGGTTTGGAACGCAGTCCTGATGCCTCAGCCCTACAGAAGCTAGCTAACGTAGTTGAGTTGGGAGATACAGATATCAACTGGGATCACGCCTATACCTTAATGTCAGAGAAAGGGATCAATAAAATTGTTGCATTGGGAGGTGGATCGTTGAGTGCTGCATTAATACAGGCAGGGCGAATTGATGATTGGTGGTTGACTATTTGGCCAGTCATTTATGGAGGACACAATGTACCTACTCCTGTGGAGGGAGAAGGTTATCTACCCGCGCAAGCCCCTCAACTTCGTCTCATTGAAACTCGTCAAATTGAAAGTGAGTTATTCTTACACTATCGCACACTCAAGTAGATCAGTTCATCTGGTAGTTCCTTTTTGACAGTGTGACTAAGTCACACTGCTGGGTTACTTAGCTTTATGAAGCCACGTGCTATAAATGATGCTGAATGAAAGGTGAGCCCAACAAAGCGTTTACCCAATAAGTTGATAAAGGTTAATCAGGTAGTTGACTGTTTGCCGTCTGGGCGAGAAGTCAACCCTTTTTTGATGTGCGGTCAAACCACTCTTGGTATGTTCTCTGACGTTCCTCATCTTCGACAACGATTGTTACTCGGACCTTTTTACATTTGTGATTCCTTTCTAAGGCGATCGCATTCAAAAATAAGCTAGCAATTTTGGGAGATTGAAATTCCCCAGTGACAGTTAGACTACCGTCTAAACTCGCTGCTTGTTGTGTTTCCTCTGGTGTCAATGCAAGACCTGAAATTTCTTCTTCCCCTAAATCAATTTCTGCCAACTGCTTATGTTCAGGGCTGACTTGTTCAACAATCAGCTTCTCTCGCCGGACAGGAACTTGTACCATCCTAGTTTCTATTTCTTTCCGTACAATTACCTGTCCAACTTTACGCTTGCTTCGCTCAACAACTAATCTTTCTCCCAACAACCGGATAATTTCTTCTTCTACTTTATTTTCTTCTCCGGACTCTATTTCACTATTGTTTTCTACTACTGGTAATTCCGGGAAATTGTCAGGATAATGTTCCATATCTGTTAAATTTTGTGCCATGATGTCTGTACTCTCTCTTTCTTTATATTCTGGCAAATCCTGTACTTGTGAGTTATCAATGTTGATAAAAATACGTTGAATTTGGGGATCGATCTTCTTAACTAGCTTACTACTTAATCTATATAAGTCATTGCTTCCGTGATTAACTATTTTAGAGACAACAATGTTTAGTTGACGATTCGCATCAATAATTAAATCTCGAACCTCCCCGACTAGCTGACCGTGGTTATCCACAACCACAAAATTTTTGACTTTTTTCCTCAAATTCTCTAATACTGTACTAATTCGAGCGCTTTGGGTCCCTGAATATTTTTCTTGAACAATTGTTTTATTATTCATAAAACCTCATAATATATATGGATGCTGATGGATATGTGCCCGGTCTCAAAGGACACAAGTCATGTGCAACAGGGTAATAAAAATGAACAGATAGTTTACTTCCCGTTCAAAGAAGTCAAGTTAACCAATTTTACTTTTTATCTAAATAAGTTTTTCAACAACCGTCAGCGACTAGTTACTAAATATTAGCAGTCTTCACAAAAGTTTCACAACTTAGGTATGACTACTAATTATGAATACAGGTAAGGTTAATAACACCTTACCTGCATTATATTTTATTGGTCTGAGCTTTTCGTCATGTCACTAACCATCAATAAACATTAAATACAATGGTTGGACTGAGATTATTGAAAACTCTTCAAAAGATATATAGACGTTCCATAAAAGATCTATAAAGGCGTGTTCAGGAGTCACTGAACTTATTGGCGTTTACCGCTCTTCAACCGGAAGATTGTTAGTATTTATATCCAATTCTTCGCGACGAATTGTATCTTGAGCTTGAACGGTTTCGTGATCTACGACTTTTTTCACTCTAACTTCTTCACGTAGAATAGTTTCTTTCTGAATATCAGCAGTTTCTTCATATACTTCCACACGGGCAACTTCACCGTCGCGGAAGTTTGCTTCTCCTGCGGAAACAGCTCTACCGGCGTTGTCTGGAGTTACTCTCTCAATAACAACTCGTTCTTTTTCAACCGGAACTGCAACTCTTGCAGTTTCTGTCTCAACGTGTTTGCCAATCGTGACTTCACCAGTTTTCTGGCGTCTTTTATTTGCAATCAAGCGTTCTTCATACAATCTTAAAGTTTGATGATCCTGTTCATTCATATTGAACAAGGAAGGCTCTCCTTCGTATTTGTATGCGTTGCGATCATAAGTTGGAGTTGGTGTAGCTATGGGTGTCTTAGCAACACTTGGTGCTTGATAATCCTGGTAATTTGTATTCAGAGGAGCAGAAGCTTCTGCTTCTAAAGGTGTTGAAACATTTAAAGGTGCTGATGTTTCTACTGGTTTTGCATAGTTTTCAGAAGAACGGTATCCACCACGTACTCTTTCTTCATAGTCATAATCAAGAGTCTGGTTCTCATTGTATTCTGGTAAGTTCTCTGCTTGCGCTCTAGTCATACCTACAGCGTAAACACGATCAGCATTGTGATCGACTCTTGAACGACCAACTGGTAGTAACACCTTCTTGCCAAAAATCCAAAAGCCTAAATCAACAATTAGATAGCGAAAACGACCTTCTTCGTCTACTAAAACATCATTAACACTACCGATTCTTTCATCAGTACCTTCTGCATATACACCCATATTTTTGATATCATTACCTTCAAAGGTTTCGCGGTAATCTGGATCAAATTCTGTAAGTTTATGAAGAACCATGTATTTC
>JAQYWP010000518.1 GCA_029379285.1 Rhizonema sp. PD38 | reverse complement strand
ACTATAAATAGGGTAGAAGTACTAAAGAATAAGTGAGTAATACTTTGCTCAAGATAAGCACTAGGATTAAGAAATATGATCGATAACGAACCTACACAACCATTAGTTAGCATCGTTATACCAACCTACAATCGACCAGAGTATCTAAAGCAAGCGATCGCAAGTGCTGTTAAGCAAACTTATCAAAACACTGAAATTATTGTTTGTGATAATTGCAGTACAGAAAATACTCAAGAGATAGTTGAATCTTTTCAAGACTCTCGCATTCGGTTTTGGAGACAGCCTACAAATCTGGGAATGTTCGCTAATCAAATGTACGCCTTCAAAATGGGTAAAGGTAAGTACGTTGCCAGTCTTCATGACGATGATATGTGGAACGAGGAGTTTTTAGCAAAGCTTGTTCCACCACTAGAAGAAAATCCCAATCTAATTTTAGCTTTTTGTGACCAATACATTATGGATTCACAAGGCAGAATTAATAATGCTGGTACTCAAAAGAATACACAAGCTTACCAACGGAACACGCTGAAGAAAGGAATACATCAACCTTTTTCTGAAATTGGAGTCGTACATAAATCTGTCCCGACTGCGGCAGGTTGCGTAGTTCGGAACGAGCTTATTGACTGGAATAGTATTCCTTCAGAAGTGGGCGGTATGTGGGATCTGTATCTAACTTACCTTTGTTGCATTTCTGGTTATGGAGCTTACTATGAGCCGGAAAAACTCACTTTATACCGCGAGCATGATTCAACGGATACGATGTTAAGTGGTAGCAAAGATGCTCAGGCAAAAATCCGCAAAGCGAAAAGTGAAATATTCTGTTATCAGCAGTTTATGGAAGATGAGCGGCTAGTTCCATTTAAGTCGTATTTCCAGCAAAAATGGCTAGAAGCTCATACAACTTTAGCGATCGGCTTACTGCGAACTGAAAATAAATCTCAAGCACGTCCTTATCTTTTAAGTGCTATTAGTAAACAAAAGTTTAATTTGCGAACTATGGCAGCACTTATGCTGAGTTTTACTCCTTAGCAGTTAGCGAGTCAGTTGATGAATGTCTCAAAATGAGAAATTTAAGAGAATAATGTGTTGTTACAAAGAAAAGCAGAAAGCAGAGGGCAGAGGGCTGAAGGTAAAATTATTTAAAATCCTACATTCGTGTGAAGTCTTGGGGGCGGAAGCTTCCGTCAAGAGAGCTTCACGTGTTTAAAGCCCACCAAAATAATAAAAATGTATTTCGAGTAGAGTGGAACAAGAAATACGGCGTCCAAGCTTTAATCCCACGTTTTTAAGCGTGGGATCATAGCAGCATAGCTGCCGACTGCCGTCACGCCTTCTGAAAGGTGTCCAATAAAGGATAGACGCTTGTATTTGACATGATTGAGTTAACATGGGTTTGTCAGTGCAATCGATATAGCTTCTTGACAGGTATGTGCTACCAATCATTAAAATTTCTATTGCCGCCAGAGTATTGAGAGACTGCCAAACAGGTATGTAGGAGGGACGTTTTGTCTATCAATTCTTACCATAAAACTGCACCTCTACTCAAGAACTGCCTCCCTTGCCAGCCTTAACGAATAAATTTCTTAACTGAACGGTATTGGGAGTGCTACAAATAAACAGAAGTTTAAGTAAGCTAACTATCACAGCACTGATTCTCAGTTTCACTCGGCGACTGGCAATTAATCAATTTATAGCAGGAGCGTTAAAATAACGACTGTGTAAGCAAAAACTGGAAATTATTTTAGAAGGAAGGTAATGTGTGAAACTTTGTATTGTGACCCATCAAGTAAAAAAAGGAGATGGGCAGGGGAGGGTGAACTATGAAGTTGCCAAGGAAGCACTTCGTCGAGGTCATCATCTCACATTGTTAGCTAGTGAAATAGCCCCAGACTTGCAGCAGAGTAGCGAAGTAAATTGGATTTCTATTTCTGTGGAAGGATGGGCTACTGAATTTATTCGTAATTTCATATTTGCTCAAAAAAGTGCAGGTTGGTTGCGTCAGCATCGCTCGGAAGTTGATTTGGTAAAAGTCAACGGAGCAATTACTGATGCCGATGCTGATGTCAATGCTGTACATTTTGTTCACAGTTCTTGGCTTCGATCGCCTGCACATGTTTCCCGCATCCGTCGAGATTTCTATGGTTTTTACCAGTGGTTATATACATCATGGAATGCTTTGTGGGAAAAACAAGCTTTTCCAAGAGCGAAAGTTGTGGTAGCGGTATCTGAGAAAGTAGCACAAGAATTGGAAAATATTGGCGTGCCGCGTACTCAGATTCGCGTGATTTTAAATGGTGTTGACTTGCAAGAATTTGCGCCAGGAAAACTAGAGCGGCAAAAATTTGCTCTGCCAGAAAATGTCACGCTAGCACTATTTGCTGGGGATATCCGCACACCAAGGAAAAATTTAGATACCGTGCTTCATGCCTTAGTAAAAGTGCCCGATTTACATCTGGCAGTTTTAGGTAATACTCAGGGTAGCCCTTTCCCGCAGTTAGCCGCGTCATTAGGAGTAAAAGACAGAGTGCATTTTCTGGGATATCGACGTGATGTCGCGCAGATTATGCAGGCGGTGGATTTATTTGTGTTTCCATCTCGTTATGAAGCTTGTACTCTGGTACTGTTAGAAGCCCTTGCTTCAGGACTTCCCGTGGTTACCTCAACGACAACAGGGGGTGCAGAATTGGTGACACCAGAATGTGGGGTAGTATTACCTGACTCAGACGATGCCGATGCTTTAGCTTTCTCACTGTTGTCTTTGGTAAGCGATCGCGCACACAGAGAACAGATGGGGATTGCAGCTCGCTCTGTTGCAGAACAATATAGCTGGGCTACTATGGCAAAAACCTATGTAGATCTATTCGAGGAGTTAGAAAAGTCGATTAAACGTTCTACACCCTCCCTCGTAGTGACTCTGCCTAAAGGATCAGTAAAAGTAAACTAACTGGCATTGTTCAAATTACTAAATTTATCTTTAAACCCTCGCATCTCAAATGAATATAACTGTTATCATACCCACTTATTGCCGTCCCCAGGACCTCGCACGTTGCTTGTCAGCGCTGCAACAGCAAACTCGGCAAACCGATCAAGTCTTGGTGGTAGTACGTGATACGGATACCCAAACTTGGAAATTTCTTGAGGACAATAAGAAAACCTACACAAAATTGCAAACCGTGACGGTAAAGATACCGGGTGTGATAGCAGCAATGAATGCAGGGCTTGATGCAGCCAATGGGGACATTATTGCATTTACGGATGACGATGCTGCACCATTAGCTGATTGGCTGCAACGCATTGAAGCATACTTTCTCGGTGATAGTCGCATTGGTGCAGTAGGTGGGCGCGATTGGGTGTATCAAGGCAATCAGCTGCTAGATGGAGCGAAGCAAGTCGTAGGGCAGTTGCAATGGTTTGGGCGAGCGATCGGCAATCATCATTTAGGAGTAGGGGAACCGCGCGAGGTAGATGTGCTCAAGGGAGTAAACGTGAGTTATCGTCGGAAGGCAATTGCCGGATTGCGTTTTGATGAACGGATGCGCGGCTCCGGAGCACAGGTACATTTTGAACTCGCGTTCTGTCTAGCTTTGAAACGTGCAGGTTGGAAGCTGATTTACGATCCTGATGTGGCGGTGAATCACTATCCCGCACAGCGTTTTGACGAAGATCAGCGAAACAAATTTAATGATCTTGCGTTGATTAATGCAATACACAATGAAACTCTAGCTTTGCTAGAACATATGAAGCCAGTACAAAGGTTTGTGTTTGCAGTCTGGTCAATGTTAATTGGAACACGAGATGCATTAGGTTTTGTGCAGTTATTAAGGTTGTTTCCTCGTGAAGGAACTTTGGCTGTGGCAAAGTGGTTTGCCTCGATACGTGGGAGATGGCAGGGCTTTTGTACATGGCAGCGATCGCGCCCAAAAATTATTCCGCAAACCTCGATTACACTAGGAGACGTTGAGTGACTTACAGAGAAAACCTAAGCCAAGATTTTCAGGATCAAAACGTCTCGCCGCAACAGCAATCATTGGCTTGGCTAGCAATTGGCGGGCTAATATTTCTCACTGTTGCTGGCATTTTCGGCGGTGCAGGTGGTTTGCTGCGTCAAATATTTCCGGTAGCGAGTTTTATTGTGGGAGTTTTCCTTTATGCGCGATATCCCACACTCTATCTCGGCTACACATGGTGGATTTGGTTTCTCATCGCATTGATTCGCCGCCTAATAGATTTTAAGAGCGGTTGGGTAGAGCCTAGTCCAATACTAGTAACACCATTTTTAGTAACGCTAATCACTTTTTATACATTCATTCGTCAATTACCCAAGTCTTACCGCATGGGTGGTTTACCGTTTATATTAGCTATTTTTAGCGTTATATATGGTTTTTTAATTGGACTAGTTCACTTCCCACCTATTGTCGTAGTCCGTACAATGCTGGACTGGCTTACTCCTGTCCTGTTCGGTTTTCATGTATTTGTGAATTGGCGAAATTATCCCAGTATGCGCGAAAACACCAAAACTGTTTTTGTTTGGGGTGTACTATTAACAGGTGCGTATGGTGTAGTGCAATACCTCATAGCACCAGAGTGGGATAGATTTTGGTTAATAAAGACGAAATTGACAACCTTTGGAACCCCCCAACCATTGGGGATTCGTGTCTGGAGCACCATGCACTCTCCAGGTCCTTTTGCAGCAGTCATGATGGCGGGACTGATATTGTTGTTCAGCAGTCAAAGTTCAATGCGTATCCCAGCCTCGATCGCTGGCTACTTGTCATTCCTACTGAGTATGGCACGTGCTGCTTGGGGAGGCTGGTTAATTGGGTTAATTAGTATGCTAAGTAGTCTTAAACCCAAGCTTCAAAAGCGTTTGATGGTGACGATTTTGGTGATGGTAATCGCTATAGTACCATTAGTAACTATTGAGCCATTCGCCACAGTTATTAACAAGCGTTTTGAATCTTTCTCAAATATTGAAAAAGACCAAAGCTATCAGGATCGCTCAGCAAATTACAATCGCAACATCAATCTTGCCCTGACTAATGTTTTGGGCAATGGGATTGGAGGTACATGGACTGTAGATAGCAATGGCAAGCTAGTACCAATTGTTCTTGATAGCGGTGTTCTCGATACTTTATTCTCTCTGGGCTGGCTTGGAGGTATCCCCTATATTGGAGGATTATTTTTAATACTGTACACTGTATACCAAAGTTCTGTAGCCAAAAGTGATCCCTTTGCCAATGCTGCTCGTTCTATTGGTCTTGCAATTGTCTTCCAGTTAATTTTTAGTAGCTTGATGACTTCAGTCCCTGGTGTAGTATTATGGGGCTTTCTTGGTTTTGCTATGGCTGCCAAGAAGTACCACCAGCATCAACAAAACTCAATACACCCTTTTTAAAAGGCTAGACAAAGAAGCTATTTTCGCTTACTTAATGTAAAAGTTGTACACATGTGACTCACTTCCATCTGTAACATTCATGTATTGTGCAATTGATATTTGTGAGCTTGAATTTGATAAAGGCGTGAAAATAAATGGCTTGAATTTTTTTATGCTTTCAGAAGTGTTCAGTGGAAAAGGTTCTGCATCATCATTCCAACCGATGATCAGGACACCACCATTTCTTAAACATTGGTAGCAGGCACCGTATGCTTTATCTACATCTTCCCTTTCATCTAATCCATGCCCAAAGACTCCATTGCAAATAATTAAATCTAAATAATTTTCTTTGAAGTAAAGGTTCAAATTACTTGAGGAATCCACAATATGTTTTTTGGCTCCGAAGATTTTATTAAATGGGTTGATGTCAATAGTCCAATATTCTTGCTTATGCTTAAACCATTTCTCGTAGTGCCTTGTGTACGAACCACATCCCACAAATAGCACTTTCGTAAACTCTTGTTTGTCAAGAAAATAAGGAATAATTTTTTGTTCCAATATACGTCTATCATTAGTAACTAATGGAATATCCTGGCGAAAAATAAAATTTTTGATAACTTGAAAAGCCCTCATATACATTTTCGGATCTCTTAAGTCTCTCAAAATTACTCTTGGATTAATTAAAAAGTTTGCTTCTGGCATAATGACCTCACTATCTAGTTGTATTGCACATGTATATCTTAGGAAAGCTACCTGTGACTATCAAGCATTTTATTAAATATTTACCTGCTCTTCATCCTTTTTTGACATCATATTGAGTCAAAAAAAATTGCGATTTATAAAAAGCGGAAGATCTGTCTTCTACTTTCCCTTTTCTTGCAAATAGACAGTAGCTGTAATAAATATTTAAACACTTACTAAA
>JAQYWP010000517.1 GCA_029379285.1 Rhizonema sp. PD38 | reverse complement strand
TCGCGCAACAAATGATTAGAAAAGCCAATCAGAACCCCGCCTTGCGCCAAGTCTTCACTCAATTTACAGCCAGCACTCCCCAATTCCAAATTGACATTGACCGTGATCGCTTAGAGGCACTCAATGTCGATTTTAGTCAAGCAATGACGACGTTGAGCGCTTACATGGGTGGGCAATATGTCAACGATTTCACCTTCTCTCAGCGCAGCTACCGCGTCTACATCCAAGCAGATGAACAGTTTCGCAACTCTCTAGAAAATATTGGTCAAATTAATGTCCGTTCCACAAATGGCAATCTGGTGCGCCTGAATGAAGTTGCAAAAGTGACTCCGATTACAGGACCACAAACCATCACCCACTTCAACTTATTCCGTGCGGTTAAGATCCAAGGCAATCCTGCTCCAGGTTATAGTTCTGGGCAAGCAATTCAGGCGATGCAGCAGACTTTTAAAGAGATTGAGCAGCCAGGGCTTGGTTATGACTGGACAGGGCTTTCCAGGGAAGAAACCAAATCCGGCGGACAAGCCATTTTGCTGTTTGCTCTGGGTATTTTGGTCGTGTTTCTAATCTTAGCAGCTCAGTACGAAAATTACATCGACCCGATAATCATCTTGCTGACTGTGCCTTTCGCAGTTCTCGGCGCGATGGTGTTCGTCTCATGCCGAGGGTTAGTTAACGATCTTTACTGTCAGGTGGCATTGGTGATGCTGATTGGTTTGGCGAGTAAGAACGCGATTTTGATTGTGGAATTTGCCAACCATTCGCGGGAGCAGGGCATGACCATCGCCCAAGCTGCGCTCCATGCGGTTCAACAGCGGCTCCGCCCGATTTTAATGACTACCATCGCCGCACTGGTTGGGTTTCTTCCCTTATTCCTGGCATCCGGGGCAGGTTCAGCCAGCCGTTTGTCGCTCGGCACGGCTGTATTTGGCGGCTTATTTGTCTCCACCCTCATGAGCCTGCTCCTGGTACCCGTCCTTTACGTGGTAGTTAAAAATCTTACATACTTTGCTTCTAAAGCTATACCTCCCAAACCACCCCAGTCGCCCGAACCTAGTCCATCTACAGAATTAGCCACTTTTAATGGAACTGGTCATGCGGACTGATGTGTAACGCTCAACTGGCAGTAGCAACTGACAATGATATCAAAATATTTTTGTCAAAGCGTTATACTAATAAAGAATTGTTACATACTTTACAAATGGCTTTAAATTGAAAATGGATAGTCATAAGAAATCGGTTTAAATAGGAGCTGCTGAGTAGGTAATATAATGTATAATTTCTTGAATTGTAAAAATTAATATAATGCTCTTATATGAGCAATACTAAACTGAAGACTAACGCAAAATCCCGTATAAGAGCAAACGACTGGCGGTTATTTTTGCGTTTACTACCTTATGCCCGTCGCAGTCAACGACTACTGTTGTTCTCAATGTTGCTGCTTGTACCAGTGGCGGTTGCTAACGCGCTGCCACCACTACTCATCGGACAGGCAATCTCCTTGGTTCGTAACGAACCTGGCACTTACGAGTTTCTCCGGCATCTCTCTTTATTACAAGGGCTACACCTTCTGGAAGGATTGTTGCTAATCACAGTGATTATACAATTAGTCGTCACTGGTTTTCAGGGTTTTTTGGTGCAGAAAGTCGGGCAACATCTTACCGCAGCAATTCGGCAGGATCTGTTTGAGCATGTCACATCTTTAGGAGTGCGCTTTTTTGACACGACACCTGTGGGGAGATTAATTACCAGGCTGACGAGTGATGTGGAAGGTTTGGGAGATGTGTTCTCTACAGGGGCGATCGGTATTGTCGCAGATCTGTTCACTTTGCTGGTAATAGCTGGTTTTATGTTTTCTATTCAGTGGAAACTGGCTTTGTTGTTGCTATTGATGTTGTTTCCAGTGACAGCATTGATTATTTACTTTCAGCAGCAGTACCGCAAAGCCAATTACAAATCCAGGGATGAACTATCGGTGCTTAATTCCCAACTGCAAGAAAATGTGACTGGTATCAACGTAGTGCAGTTGTTCCGCCGCGAAAAATTTAATGCTGAGCTGTTTCGCTCTAGTAACAATCGTTATATTCAAGAGGTAGATAACACTATCTTTTTTGATTCAGCTGTTTCGGCAACACTGGAATGGATTTCTCTCATTGCCATTGCCGGTGTTTTATGGGTTGGTGGCTTTCTACTTTTACAGAAAAACTTGACTTTTGGGATATTATCTGCCTTTGTATTGTATGCCCAAAGATTGTTCGATCCTTTACGGCAGTTTGCAGAAAAATTCACCACAATTCAAGCTGGTTTTACTGCAATAGAGCGGATTAGCGAAATTTTTGACGAACCAATAGAAATACGCGATCGCAGCAATCCCAGATTCTCCATGTTTGATTCGAGATTGGGGTTTATTGACGATCCAGCTATGAATAGCGAATCCCAAACTGCAAAATCTGCATGGGGAGAAATCCGCTTTGAACACGTCTGGTTTGCTTATAAAGACGATGATTATGTGATCAAAGATTTGAATTTTACCATTCATCCTGGAGAGAAAGTCGCATTAGTCGGTCCTACAGGAGCGGGGAAAAGTACTATTATCCGTTTATTGTGTCGTCTTTACGAACCAAGCAAAGGACGCATTCTCGTAGATGGTATAGATATCCGAGAGGTATCCCAAGCGGAATTGCGACGTTATATGGCAGTCATTTTACAAGAAGGCTTTTTATTTGCTGGTGATGTGAAAAGCAACATCACTTTAGGAGACGGCTACACCTTCGACAAAATTCAACAAGCAGCAGAACGAACCAATATTGCTCAGTTTATTGAAGAATTGCCTCAAGGCTATGATACTCAACTTCGAGAACGCGGGACAAATATTTCTAGCGGTCAAAAGCAACTTTTGGCTTTTGCTCGTGCTGCTATTCGAGATCCGCAAATTTTAGTACTGGATGAAGCGACAGCAAGTTTGGATGTCGGGACAGAAGCTTTAGTTCAGAAGGCTTTAAATGAGCTTTTAGTAGAACGCACTGCCATCATCATTGCTCATCGCTTATCAACAATTCGCAATGTGGATCGAATTTTCGTGTTGAAGCGGGGAGAATTAATAGAACAAGGCAGTCATGAAGAGTTACTGAGTCAAGGGGGACTGTACGCGACTTTACACAATTTACAGATGTTGGGAAGTTGACAGCAATCTTAAATATGAGTTTTATATGCCTTTGGAGTAACTCCTGTGAATTTGTGAAAGAGGGTAGTGAAATGGCTTTGGTTCTTAAAGCCACATAGGAGAGCAATATCAGCGATCGCTAATTCCTCTCGTTTAAGTAACTGTTTCGAGCGCTCTATCCGTTGAAGTAACATATACTGATACGGTGCAACACCAAGCGATCGCTTAAACAATCGGCAGAAGTAATATTGGCTCATGTCGACGAGTGCAGCTAGATCAGCAAGCCTAACCTCTCCATCAAGGTGGATATGTATATATTCAAGTACTTGATTCAGCTTGTGTTGGGGTAGTCCATCTTCAGGTTCTGACAGTCTTGATGATATCACTGTGTAATTTTTGAGTAGATGGACGGCAATAGCAGTTCCCATTGCTTCAGTGTAAAGCCAACCCGATGGGCAGCCAGCTTCCAGTTCAGCTTTTAGTGCCAGGAGAATTTCTCGAATCAGGGGATCTTTTTGATTGCGTTGCGCGATCAATTCCACTTTGTCTGGATCGATTGATTCAGGAAAGGCTTGCGCGATAAAGCTTGGCTCTAGTATCATGCTCAGAACTTCTATGTTGCACTGCCAGCGAACGGAATGAAGCTGCTGTACGGGTGTAATACAGACGTTTCCCGGCACCATCTAGCTTGCGCCTGAACTTCCCGTTAACCTTGAATTCCATCGTTTTTGGAGCCCCCAGTTGCAACGTGAGATAATGACTCATCGCCCTCACGTTTGAAATGTCGAGCGGTGGAAACTGTAGATGTTCCAGCAAGATGCGATCCCAGCCACTTTTTCTACTAGATAACAGCACACATTCGTCTGGGTGTTCTGCTTGTTGCTGACATGTTGATTGATTAGCAGTCTCGATTTGTTGCTGCATTCTATTTTTCTGCTCTCACCAATTTACTCAAACATACCTAAAGCTAAGTTCAATCTCCTTTTTTTTTAATGTGAGGTTGACAATTACTTTGAAGTGAAAAAATTTTGGATGCAATTTGCTTGCAGAACTTTGGTTGTAATTTCAGTAGCTCTTTTTCAGCAGTCTTCGCAATCATCAAACTATAATGTTCAGTCATCTCCTCGAAGAACAGTAATTGCCTCTAAGGTAGTAAACCCATCGTTTTCTTTAACTGCACGCCGGAGCAATTCCGAATAAATAGCATCTTCCATAGCCTCAAGACGCTTTAAATCATCAAGGCTAATAATTGCTACAGCATCTTTACCATGACGTTGAATCACAATCCGTTCATGGCTATACTCAGCACGATTAATAAGATCTTGGAAATTTGCATGAGCGTCTATTGCACTTATGCTAATCATAAAATTGAGTAAATGTTACCAGAGAAAAATGTAAATTTCGTACAAATTGGTAAAAATACACAAAATTTACGTTCTGTACCAATGATACACAAATTGAGCCAACACCGCGCACAGCGAGGAGACGCGGATTCAGGTTAGAAGGAGCGCGTTAACTTTTCGCCCGAACTTGTTTGCACTCTTATGACTGCCTAGGAGTACTTGCTGATACTCCAATCATTTCGCCAAACTCCGATACGTTCCAAATAAATATTTGTTGAGAAATTTCTGGGTAAGTTTAGCAAGGTTTTTGGCTATTTAGTCTACCTCTCTTAGCATGTTCAACTGTGTGATAGTCGATAGCATTGCCGGAAAGTAGCCATAAGATTTGGCAAGAATTTGAAAAAAAAGCAAAAACTGGAAAGAAAGCGTGTTACTAAATGCTTATTCTAAAAGTAACCTTCAAAGCAAGAAGTTTATCATGCCAAAAATTGTTCGGTTTTATGAATTTGGAGATGCTGATGTTCTCAAGCTCGAAGAACAGTCATTAAGCGATCCAAAAGAAGGAGAGGTGCGGCTTAAAGTCGAAGTGATCGGCTTGAACCGAGCTGAAGTTATGTTTCGCGCAGGCAAATATTTAGAATTGCCGGAAAAGTTTCCTTCTACTTTGGGGTATGAGGCGTCGGGAACTATCGATGCGATCGGCAGTGGCGTAACTGGATTTCAGATTGGTGATCGTGTAAGTACGATTCCAGCATTTTCAATGCGCGAATATGGCGTGTACGGTGAAAGTGCCATCGTTCCGGCGACAGCAGTTGCCCATTATCCGGAAAACCTATCTCCTCAAGAGGGTACTGCAATTTGGATGCAGTATATGACTCCCTACGCTCCGCTCGTCGAGTACGGACAGGTGAAAGCAGGAGATTTCGTTTTAATTACGGCTGCGAGTAGTAGCGTTGGCTACTCAGCAATTCAGATTGCCAAAGCTGCTGGTGCGATCGCAATTGCCACGACTCGTGGAAGTGCCAAAAAACAAATCCTGCTTGATAAAGGTGCAGATTATGTAATCGTCACCAACGAAGAGGATTTAGTTAGCCGAGTCATGGAGATTACCAAAGGTAAAGGCGTTAATCTAATTTTTGATGCAGTTGCCGGAGCGTTTCTGGAAACCTTAGCGAATGCGGCTGCACCGGGAGCCACCATTTATGTATATGGTGCATTGAGTCCAGATGGTGTCACCCCGTTTCCATTGTTTGCCGCATTGCAGAAAGGATTGAAAGTGCAGGGTTATACCTTGTTTGAAATCACAAATAATCCTGTGAAGCTGGAACATGCTAAACAATACATTTACAATGGGTTGGAGTCTGGAAAATTAGTGCCCATTATTGACCGTACTTTCACTCTAAATCAGATTGTGGAAGCGCATCGATATATGGAGTCGAATCAGCAAAACGGCAAAATTATTGTCACGGTTCCATAATGAAGCTTGTCTAATGAAAATATTATGCAGTTTTTAGTAATTGCACGAGTTGTTGAAGGAATTTCAATCGAACAAGTGTTGCCGCATGTGGAAGCTGAGGCAGAAGCAATTTGGCAAAATTACTTAGATCAAACCCTGCGCTCAATCTATTACATTGCTGATATGAGTGGTGCTGTTCTAATGTGTGAGGCTTCAAATTTAGAAGTGATACAAGAAATGACCGAAGAAAGGCAGAGGGCAGAAGGCAGCTATGCTGAAGGTAAGAAATTTTTTAAAAGCCCGCAGCCACTTTCTTTTCAAGCCCCTGAATTTAT